>CAYTFA010000001.1:0-17372 GCA_964436755.1 uncultured Rhodocyclaceae bacterium
TGCTGATCTTCGTCGTCGATGTGCGCACCGGCCTCACGGCCCAGGACAAAGTCATCGCCGACCTGCTGAGCAGGAGCGGGCGCCGGGTATTGTTGGCGGTCAACAAGGGCGAGGGCATGCAGCGTGCCGTCGCCGCCGCGGAATTCCATGAACTGGGCTGCGGCGAGCCACATGTGATTTCGTCCGCGCACGGCGATGGCGTGCGTGAACTGGTCGATCTGGCACTCGAACCGTTCCCGGAAACCGAGCAGGATGAAGAGCCGGCGCGGGGCCCGCGCGTGGCGATCGCGGGGCGGCCCAACGTCGGCAAGAGCACGCTGGTGAACACCCTGCTCGGCGAAGAGCGCGTCATCGCCTTCGACATGCCCGGTACGACGCGCGATGCGATCGAAGTCCCCTTCGAGCGTCGCGGCCGGGCCTATACGTTGATCGACACCGCCGGGCTGAGGCGCAAGGGGCGTGTCTTCGAGGCCGTCGAGAAATTCTCGGTGATCAAGACGCTGCAGGCCGTCGAGGAGGCCAATGTCGTCGTCCTGATGGTGGATGCGACGCAGGAAATTTCCGACCAGGACGCCCACATTGCCGGATTTGCCCTCGAGGCGGGCCGGGCACTCGTCGTGGCGGTCAACAAGTGGGATGCGGCGGATGCCTATCGCCGCGAGCGGATTCGCCAGGATGTCGCGCGCAAACTGAATTTCCTGGGCTTTCCCCGCGTGCATTACGTGTCCGCACTCAAGGGCCAGGGCATCGGCGCCGTGCTCGATTCGGTGGACAAGGCTTACGCCGCGGCCATGGCGAAGCTATCGACGCCGCGCCTGACGCGCGTGCTGATTTCCGCGGTGGAACGCCAGGCGCCCCCGCGGCACGGGGCGTTCCGGCCCAAGTTGCGCTACGCGCACCAGGGCGGCAGCAATCCCCCTGTCATCGTCATCCACGGCAACGCCCTCGACCATGTTCCGGCCGCCTATACCCGCTACCTCGAGCGCTGCTTCGTGGAGGCGTTCCGCCTGCAGGGAACGCCGCTGCGCATCCAATACAAAACCAGCCGGAATCCCTACGCCGACTGAGGCGGCAAGCCGTTCCCGGGTGCCTGAGGCGGTGGCACGGCGGAGCGAAATCGGCTACATTAGCCACCCACAACACCAACAGTCCGCAAAGGATCCACCATCATGAGCAATAAAGGGCAAATGCTACAAGACCCGTTCCTGAACACGCTGCGTCGCGAGCACGTTCCGGTCTCGATCTACCTGGTGAATGGCATAAAGCTGCAGGGGCAGATCGAGTCCTTCGACCAGTATGTCGTTTTGCTCAAGAACACGGTGACGCAGATGGTATACAAGCATGCCATCTCCACGGTCGTCCCTGCCCGGCCGGTGAACTTTGCCCAAGAAGCAGAGGGCGATTGACGGCACGGGCGGGATCGCCGCGACTCCATTGAAGGAAGCGCACTGATGTTCGAGCGCCCGGCCAGCGGCGAGCGGGCGATTCTGGTTCAACTCGATTTCGGCGAAGGCGACTTCGCCGAGCGCCTTGCCGAGTTCGGCATGCTGGCCGCCAGTGCGGGTGCCACGGCGCTTGCCGTGGTCAAAGGGCGCCGCGACCGGCCCGATCCGGCACACTTCGCCGGCACCGGCAAGGTCGCCGAAATTCGCGAAACGGCCGAGCTCCATCAGGCCGACGTGGTCATCTTCAACCACGAGCTGTCACCCGCCCAGCAGCGCAACCTCGAGCGTGCGCTCGAGCGCCGGGTAGTCGATCGCAGCAGCCTGATTCTCGACATCTTTGCGCTGCGCGCGCGCAGCCACGAGGGCAAGCTGCAGGTCGAGCTAGCCCAGCTGCAGCACCTGGCGACGCGCCTGGTGCGCGGCTGGACGCACCTGGAACGGCAGAAGGGCGGCATAGGCCTGCGCGGTCCCGGCGAGAAGCAGCTGGAGACGGACCGGCGCCTGCTCGGCAAGCGGGTGGCCCTGCTCAAGGATCGGCTCAAGCAGCTCGAGCGCCAGCGCGCGGTGCGGCGCCGCGCCCGTACGCGCGGCGAGGTGCTTGCGGTTTCGCTCGTCGGCTACACCAATGCCGGCAAGAGCACGCTGTTCAATGCGCTGACCAAGGCAGGCGCCTATGCGGCGGACCAACTGTTCGCCACGCTCGATACGACCTCGCGTCGGCTGTTCGTCGAAGGGGCGGGACCGATCGTGCTGTCCGATACGGTCGGCTTCATCCGTGATCTGCCCCATGCCCTGGTGGCGGCCTTCCACGCCACGCTCGAGGAGACCGCCCGCGCCGATCTCCTGCTGCACGTGGTCGATGCGGCCAGCGCCGACCGCGATCAGCAGATTCGTGCGGTGCAGGGCGTTCTGGACGAGATCGGCGCCTCCGAAGTCCCCCAGATTCTGGTGTGGAACAAGGTCGATCTGACGGCCGGCAGCCCGGGAGTCGAGCGCGACGACTGTGGTAACATTTGCAGCGTCCGCCTGAGCGCTCGCACCGGAGCCGGCGTGGCCCATTTGCGCGATGCGCTCGCCGAATTCGCAGGTGTGCGGCGCGAATCGCCCGCCGCGGCGTGACGGCTAGCCGAGCGTCCTTGACCGAAAACCCGACCCGATGCACATGATTGCCGGAATTCTTATGTCCTTGAACGACCACGGCTGGGGTAACCAGCCCGGTGGCGGCAAACGGGGCAACCAGGGCCCGCCCGACCTGGAGGAGCTCTGGCGCGATTTCAACCGCAGGCTGGCGGGCGTCTTTGGCAACAAGGGCGGCGGCAGCGGAGGCGATGGTGACGGACGCATGCCGTCGATCAGTCCGCGGCAGTTTGGCGGTGGCGTCGGCTTGGTCCTGATGCTGGCGGCGGCGATCTGGCTCGGCAGCGGCTTTTACATCGTCGATGCATCCCAGCGTGGTGTCGTGCTCCAGTTCGGGCGTTTCAAGGAAGCGACCGAACCCGGCCTGCGCTGGCGGCTGCCCTGGCCGATCCAGAGCCACGAAATCGTCAACCTCACCGGCGTGCGCACGGTGGAGGTCGGCTACCGCGGATCGGACAAGAACAAGGTGCCGAAGGAGGCACTCATGCTGACTGATGACGAAAACATCGTCAGCGTGCAGTTTGCCGTGCAGTACCTGCTCAAGGATGCCAAGGCCTACCTGTTCAACAACCGCCATCCCGACGATGCGGTGATGCAGGCGGCGGAGACGGCGATCCGCGAAGTGGTCGGCAAGAGCAAGATGGACTTCGTGCTCTACGAGGGACGCGACGTGATCGCGGCCAGCACGCAGAAGCTGATCCAGGACATCCTCGATCGCTACGAGACGGGCATCCAGGTGCGCTCGGTGAGCATGCAAAGCACGCAGCCGCCGGAACAGGTGCAGGCGGCATTCGACGACGCCGTTAAGGCCGGCCAGGATCGCGAGCGGCAGAAGAACGAGGGCCAGGCCTACGCCAATGACGTCATCCCGCGTGCGCGCGGCGCTGCCTCCCGCCTGATGGAAGAGGCGACCGGATATCGGCAGCGCATGATCGTGACCGCCGAGGGCGATGCATCTCGCTTCCGGCAGATCCTGACGGAGTACGCCAAGGCGCCCGAAGTCACGCGCAGCCGCATGTATCTCGAGACCGTGCAGCAGGTGTACTCGAATACGAGCAAGATCATGCTCGACGCCAAGGGCCCCGGCAACCTCCTTTATCTGCCGCTCGACAAGCTGATGCAGGCGACGGCACCGGTCGCCGCGGCTCCTGCCGCGGAACCGGCCGCGCCGGTTCGCTCGACCCCGTCTCCGGCGCCTGCGATGGCCACCGATTCACCGCCGCAGATCGAACGTCCGCCACAGGTCGATTCGCGCAGCCGCGGCGCCCTGGGTTCGCGTGAAAGGGGAGAGCGCTGATGCAACGTCATCTTTCCCTCGTGGCGACGCTGGTCTTCGGCTTCCTCGCCCTGTTCGCCATGACGGTATTCACTGTCGACCAGCGCCAGGCTGCGATCATCTTCCAGCTGGGCGAGATCAAGGAAGTGGTCAGCGAACCCGGCCTCGCCTTCAAATGGCCCCTGATCCAGAACGTGCGCATCTTCGACCGCCGCATCCTGACGCTCGACTCGCCCGAGCCGGAGCGCTTCCTCACCGCGGAGAAGAAGCCGGTGCTGGTCGACTCCTTCGTCAAGTGGCGCATCCATGACGTGAAGGTGTATTACGTGTCGGTGAGCGGCGACGAGACGCAGGCCAAGACGCGACTGGCGCAGGCGGTGAATTCCTGGCTGCGCGAGGAATTCGGTCGACGCACCGTGCACGACGTGGTTTCCGGTGCGCGCGACGACATCATGGTCTCGGTGAAAAAGAAGGCCGATGCGGACATGCGCGCGATCGGCATCGAAATCGTCGACGTGCGCCTCAAGCGCGTCGACCTGCCGCCGGAGGTATCCGAGTCGGTATATCGCCGCATGGAAACCGAGCGCAAGCGCGTCGCCAACGAGTTGCGTTCCGAAGGTGCCGCCGAGGCGGAACGGATCAAGGCCAATGCCGATCGGCAGCGCGAGGTCATCCTTGCCGAAGCGTATCGCGACGCACAGAAGATCAAGGGCGAAGGTGACGCCAAGGCAGCGTCGATCTACGGCCGCGCCTTCGGCGAGAACCCGGAGTTCTACGCCTTCTACCGCAGCCTCGAGGCCTATCGCGCCAGCTTCAAGAACAAGAGCGACCTGGTCGTGATGGAGCCCAATTCCGAGTTCTTCAAGTACTTGAAGAGCAGCGGCAAGGGCAAGTAGGACGCGCCGCGGCACGTGACATGGTCAACTCGCTGCTGCTCGCGTTCGGCCTGATGCTGGTTCTGGAAGGCATCCTGCCCTTCCTGACGCCACGGGTCTGGCGCGAGACCTTTCGTCGCGTGATCGAGCTCACCGACGGGCAGATCCGCTTCATCGGGCTTTCCTCGATGCTCGCCGGCGTCGTGCTGCTGACGGTATTCCGCTAAGGCCATGGCAACGCGACGCTGGCTCCTGCCCGAGGCGATCGAGGACGTGCTGCCACCCGAGGCGCGGCAGATCGAGGCACTCCGGCGCACGCTGCTCGATGAATTCCATCGGCATGGCTTCGACCTGGTGGCGCCGCCGCTGCTCGAGTATGTCGAGTCCCTGTGCAGTGGCGGCAGCAGGGATCTGGACTTGCGCACCTTCAAGCTGGTCGATCAGATCTCGGGGCGCAGCATGGGTGTCCGTGCAGACATCACGCCGCAGGTCGCCCGCATCGATGCGCACCTGCTCGGGCGCGCAGGCGTCGCCCGGTTGTGCTATTGCGGCAGTGTGCTGCATACCCTGCCGGCCGGGTTCAACGCTACGCGGGAGCCGCTGCAGCTGGGCGCCGAACTGTATGGACACGACGGCCTGGAAGCCGACATCGAAGTGATCCGGCTGATGGCGGAATGCATGCGCCTGGCCGGGGTTGCGGTGTCGCGCATCGATGTCGGCCATGTCGCCGTGTTCAAGTCCCTCAGCCGACACGCCGGACTGTCGGTCGAGGTCGAAGAGGAGCTCTTTGGCGCGTTGCAGGCGAAGGATGCGCCGGCAGTGCGCGACCTGGTCGGGCACGTGGCCGAACCTTTCCGTTCCGCGCTGCTTGCGCTGCCGGAACTGTATGGCGGCAGGGAAGTCCTTGCCCGCGCGGCGCAGGTTCTACCCTCGCTGCCCGAGATCGAGGCCGCGTTGGGCGACCTGGGTCGCCTGGCCGCGGCACTGGGCGAGCAGCCGCTCGGCTTCGATCTGGCCGACCTGCGTGGTTACCACTATCACAGCGGCCTCGTCTTTGCCGCCTACTGCCCCGGCAGTCCGGGTGCGGTCGCACTTGGCGGGCGCTACGACGGGTTCGGCAGCGTGTTCGGGCGCAGCCGGCCGGCGACCGGTTTCTCGCTGGACCTGCGCCAACTGGGCCGCCTGGCACCCGCGGCAGAAGAGAAGGGGGCCATACTCGCCCCCTGGCCAGAGGACGATGCCCTGCATGCCGAGGCGCTGCGCCTGCGCGCCCAGGGCGAGCGGGTCGTATTGGGCTTGCCCGGGCACGATGGCTCGTGGCGGGAATCCGGCTGCGACCGGAAGCTGGTGCGTCGCGGTGGAAACTGGATCGTAGAATCGCTGAAGGAAGATTGAAATGGCAAAGAACGTCGTGGTCGTCGGCACCCAGTGGGGAGACGAGGGCAAGGGCAAGATCGTTGATTGGCTGACCGATCACGCCCAGGCGGTAGTCCGCTATCAGGGCGGCCACAATGCCGGCCACACGCTGGTGATCGGCGGCAAGAAGACGGTGCTGCACCTCGTGCCCTCGGGCATCCTGCGCGAGGGCGTGACCTGCTACATCGGCAATGGCGTCGTGCTCTCGCCCGATGCGCTGATCAAGGAACTCGACGAACTCAAGGCCGCCGGCGTCGACGCCGACGCGCGCCTGCGCATCTCCGAAGCCTGTCCGCTGATCCTGCCCTACCATCAGGCACTGGATGTGGCACGGGAGGCAGCGAAGGGGGCCAACAAGATCGGCACCACCGGCCGTGGCATCGGCCCGGCCTACGAGGACAAGGTGGCGCGCCGCGGCCTGCGCCTGCAGGACCTGCTGCGACCGAAGCGCTTCGCCGAGAAACTCGGCGAGGTGCTCGAGTATCACAACTTCACGCTGACCAAGTACCTCGGTGCCCAGGCGGTGGACTTCCAAAAGGTATTCGATGGTGCCATGGCGCTGGCGCCGCGACTGACGAAGATGATTGCCGACGTGCCGCGTTCGCTCTACGAGGCGCACAAGGGGGGCGCGAACATCCTGTTCGAGGGCGCGCAGGGTACCCTGCTCGACATCGACCACGGCACCTATCCTTTCGTGACCTCGTCGAACTGCATTGCCGGCGGTGCCTCCACCGGCGCCGGCATCGGTCCGGGCATGCTGCACTACGTGCTGGGCATCACCAAGGCCTACACGACGCGTGTCGGCAGCGGTCCCTTCCCGACCGAGCTTTACGATGCGGTGGACAAGCAGGATCCGATCGGCAAGCACATGGCCACCAAGGGCCATGAATTCGGCGCCACCACCGGCCGTGCGCGCCGCTGCGGCTGGTTCGATGCCGCCGCGTTGAAGCGCGCCATCCAGATCAACGGCGTCTCCGGCCTCTGCGTCATGAAGCTCGACGTGCTCGACGGCATCGAGGAGATGAAGCTGTGCACCGGGTACAAGCTCGACGGCCAGTTCACCGATATCCTGCCGGTCGGTGCGGACGACCTGGAGCGCTGCGAGCCGGTGTACGAGTCGATGCCCGGCTGGAACGAGAGCACGGTCGGCGTGAAGTCCTTCGATGGCCTGCCGAAGAGTGCGCAGAATTACATCAAGCGCATGGAAAGCCTTTGCGGCGTGCCTATCGACATGATCTCGACCGGGCCGGACCGCGAGGAAACCATCGTATTGAGGCACCCCTTCCTCTGAGTCCGTTTGCAGCGCCGGCGGAAAAACAAAGGGCCACTGGAAAAATCCGGCGGCCCTTGCTTTTCTCGTTATCGTCCAACAGCTATTTGGTGCCCAGGAGAGGACTCGAACCTCCACGCCTCGCAGCGCTAGTACCTGAAACTAGTGCGTCTACCAATTCCGCCACCTGGGCAGGCGCGAAACGAGGCGCGAATTCTATAGGAAACACAAGGATTGTCAAACAAGGCGCGTAACCCAGGCAAGCTGTCCCGCATCCGTCGCGCGGACCCCGAGTTCGAGCGTGAAGCGGCGCGCTACGAGCGTCCGCTGCCGAGCCGCGAATACATCCTGCAGACGCTTTCGGCGCAGGGCGCCCCACTCGCGGCCGAGGCCTTGGCCAGCCTGCTCGACGTCAAGCCCTTCGAGATGGAGGCCTTCCTGCGTCGCCTCGGTGCCATGGCGCGCGAAGCGCAGGTAATGCAGAACCGCCGCGGCGACTGGCTGATTCCCGACAAGGCGAACCTGATCCGTGGCCGCGTGGTGGGCCACGCCGACGGATACGGTTTCCTGGTACCGGAGCAGGGCGGCGAGGACCTGTTCCTGCCGGCCAAGGAAATGGACAAGGTGCTGCACGGCGACAAGGCGATTGCGCGCGTGGTGGGGGTCGATCGGCGCGGCCGTCCCGAAGGCAAGATCGTCGAGGTGACGGAGCGGGCGAACCGGAAGGTGGTCGGCCGCGTCGTCGAGGAGCACGGCGTTCGCTTCGTTGCTGCTGAAGATCGCCGCATCAGCCAGGACATACTTCTCGCGCCGCCGGAGAAGGGCGCACGCAAGGTGCCGCGCGCAGGCGCGGGGCAGGTCGTGGTGGTCGAGATCATCGAGCAACCGAGCCGGCATTCGCAGCCGATCGGCCGCATCGTCGAAGTGCTCGGCAACTATGCAGATCCGGGCATGGAAATCGAGATCGCGCTGCGCAAGCACGAACTGCCCTTCGAATTTTCCAGGGACGCACTGGCGGAAACCCGGAAGCTGCCCGACGAGGTGCGCGCCGAGGACTGGAAGGGCAGGGAAGACCTCACTGCACTGCCGCTGGTGACGATAGACGGCGAGACCGCGCGGGACTTCGACGATGCCGTGTACTGCGAGCGCCAGGGTAGGGGGTTCCGCCTTGTCGTGGCCATTGCCGACGTCTCGCACTACGTGAGGGCCGGCGGCGCGCTCGACCGCGATGCCGAGGCGCGCGGAAACTCGGTGTACTTTCCACGGCGCGTGATACCGATGCTGCCGGAGAAGCTGTCCAACGGGTTGTGCTCGCTCAATCCCGAGGTTCATCGCCTGTGCATGGTGTGCGACATGACGATCTCGGCGTCGGGCGAGCTAGGTCGCTACCGCTTCTACCCGGCAGTGATGTGGTCGCATGCCCGGCTTACCTACACCGAGGTTGCGGCAGCGCTTTACGAGCGGGATGCCGCCACGCGCAAGCGCCTTGCTGCGCGCCTTGCCGACCTGGAGAACCTGGATGCGCTGTTCCGCGTCCTGGTCAAGGCGCGCGCCAAGCGTGGCGCGATCGACTTCGAAACGGTCGAGACACGGATGATGTTCGACGACCACGGCAAGATCGAGCGCATCGAACCCTATGAGCGCAACGACGCCCATCGCGTCATCGAGGAATGCATGCTCGCAGCCAACGTGTGCGCTTCGGATTTCCTCAAGGAGAAGGGGCATCCGGCGCTATACCGTATCCACGAGGGGCCCACGCCGGAGCGGCTGGAGAAGTTGCGCGCATTCCTCGGCACCTTCGGCATGTCGCTGGGCGGTGGCGAAACGCCACAGGCCAAGGACTATGCAAAGCTCCTCGACCAGATTCGCGGTCGTCCCGATCTGCAGCTGCTGCAAACCGTGATGCTGCGCTCGCTCAAGCAGGCGATGTACAGCCCGGACAACGTCGGGCATTTCGGCCTCGCCTACGAGAGCTATACGCACTTCACCTCACCCATCCGGCGCTATCCGGACCTGCTGATCCATCGTTCGATCAAGTCGGCGTTGAAGGGGCGGCGCTACGAATTGCGCGACGGGGCCGCGGGTGGCGACTGGGAGCAGATCGGCCTGCATTGCTCGATGACCGAGCGCCGCGCCGACGAGGCAACGCGCGACGTGGAAGCCTGGCTGAAGTGCTTCTACATGAAGGATCGCATCGGCGAGGTGTTCACGGGCAGCGTCTCTTCGGTGGTCCCGTTTGGAATATTCGTGACCCTGGACGGCGTGTTCGTCGAAGGCCTGGTTCACGTTTCGGACCTGGGGCAGGACTACTTCCATTTCGACGAACGGGCGCATGCCATGGTCGGGGAGCGCAGCGGACGCCGCTTTCGGCTTGCCGATCGCGTCCGCGTCCAGCTCGCCCGGGTTGATATGGAGAGCAACAAGATCGACTTCCGCCTGGCGGAAGACGTACAGGGCGGAAACAGGCCAGGCCGGCGCGAGGTTCGCAGGGCGCGCGGCGTGTAGGTCGCCGCAAAAAAGACAAAGCCCGCCATGAGGCGGGCTTTTCGTCGTAGGGGCCGGCCCCGATTACTTGAGCTTCACTTCCTTGTAGGCGACGTGCTTGCGCGCCTTGGGATCGTACTTGAGGAATTCGAGCTTCTCGGGAGTCGTCTTCTTGTTCTTGGTCGTAGTGTAGAAGTGCCCGGTCCCGGCAGTGGATTCCAGCTTGATCTTTTCGCGTCCGCCTTTGGCCATGATCAGTCTCCTTAAGCGTTTTCGCCGCGCTGGCGCATTTCGGCGAGAACGGCATCGATGCCCTTCTTGTCGATCGTGCGCAGACCGGCATTGGACACGCGCAGGCTGATCCAGCGGTTCTCAGCCTCGCTCCAGAAGCGGCGGCTGTGAAGGTTGGGCAGAAAGCGGCGCTTGGTCTTGTTGTTGGCGTGGGAAACATTGTTTCCCACCATCGGGCCCTTGCCCGTTACTTGACATACGCGAGACATGATCGCACCTCAAGAACCTGAGTTCGCAAAGCCGAGCATTATAGCAGAGTCTTTGGAATCGACTCAAGCCCGATTGAAAGCGGCTAGAGCCGTCCGTGTTCGGCGAACGAGTACGGCCGGACACCCTGGGCGACGATGAAATGGTCCAGCAGTTTGATGTCGACCAGTTGCAGCGCCTGCTTGAGGGCAGCGGTCAGTGCTTCGTCGGCCGCGGAAGGATGGGCCAGCCCTGAGGGATGGTTGTGGGCGAGGATGGCCGCCCCGGCATTGCGGGCCAGAGCGCGTTTGACGACCTCGCGCGGATACACGCTGGTCTGCGTCAGCGTCCCGCGAAAGAGCTCCTCGCTTGCGATCAGGCGGTTCTGGGCATCGAGCCAGAGTGCGTAGAAGGCCTCGTGAGGCAGCCCGGCAAGTGTCAGGCTGAGCCAGTCGCGGACCGCTTCCGGCGACGACAGGGTGTCGCGAGCCAGCAGCGGGGCATGCAGGGCCCGCCGTGCCAGTTCCAGAGCAGCGGCCAGCTGGGCGGCCTTCGCTGGCCCGATTCCGGGCAGCGTCGCCAGTTCGCCGCTGGGTGCGGCTGCAAGGGCGGCAAGGTTCCCCGCATAGCGTGCGAGCAGGTCGCGCGCTAGGTCCACGGCGCTCTTTCCGGGGACGCCGACGCGAAGGAAGATCGCCAGCAGTTCCGCGTCGGATAGCGCGGCAGACCCCTGGCGCATCAGCCGCTCACGCGGACGTTCCCCCTCCGGCCAATCGCGTATTGCCATGGATTACAATTCCCCATCGAATCGCCACCGTCGGAATTTTAATGTCATGAAGGAGTTGCAGGGCAGGCGCATCGTCCTCGGCGTTACGGGCGGCGTCGCCGCCTACAAGGCGGCGGAGCTCGCGCGGTTGCTTGGCAAGGCCGGTGCCGTGGTCGACGTGGTCCTGACGGAGGCCGGCGGGCGGTTTGTCGGCGCACCGACCTTTCAAGCCCTGACCGGACGGCGAGTGTGGACCACCCTGTGGGACGACCGCATGGACAACGGCATGGCCCACATCGACCTTTCCCGCGGGGCGTCGGCTCTGCTGGTGGCCCCCGCAACCGCCGATTTCCTGGCCAAACTGGCACATGGCTTTGCCGACGACCTTCTATCCACGCTGTGCCTTGCACGCGATTGTCCGCTGCTGGTAGCACCGGCGATGAACCGTCAAATGTGGGAGAACCCTGCGACGCGGCGCAATGTGGCGCAACTGCGCGCGGACGGCGTGGCGGTGCTTGGCCCCGCCCATGGCGACCAGGCATGCGGCGAGGTCGGCGACGGGCGCATGCTGGAGGCGGAGGAGCTGCACGATGAACTTTGTGCGCTGCTCCAGGAAAAATCGCTCGCCGGCCGGCGCGTGCTGCTCACGGCCGGGCCGACGTTCGAGGCTCTCGACCCGGTACGCGGACTGACCAATTCGAGTTCGGGAAAGATGGGATTTGCACTGGCCCGCGCCTGCGCCGACGCGGGCGCCGAAACCGTCGTCGTTGCCGGGCCGACCTCGCTTGCCACACCGCGCGGGGTGCGGCGGATCGACGTGGTCAGTGCCTTGCAGATGCGCGACGCGGTGCTGCGGGAGCTCCCCGGCAGGGACATCTTCATTGCCGTTGCCGCGGTTGCCGACTACCGGCCGCGCCATGCGGAGGAGCACAAGATCAAGAAGGGGAAGGGGCTGACGCTGGAGCTCGACCCCAATCCGGACATCCTTGCCGAGGTGGCGGCGCGTCCGGATGCGCCCTTTTGCATAGGGTTCGCCGCCGAAAGCCGTGATCTGGCGAAATACGCCGAGGAAAAACGACGGGCCAAACGCCTCCCCCTCGTGGTCGGCAACCTCGTTCAGGATGGTCTGGGTGGCGACGAAAATACGGTAACCCTGTTCGACGAGCGCGGCAGCCATGCCTTGCCGCGCGCCGACAAGGCCGAGATTGCACGTGGAATCGTTGCCCACGTTGCCCGCATGCTAGGGGACGGCGATGGCGACGATTGACCTGAAGCTGCTCGATGCGCGTCTCAAGGACGAGCGGTTCTCGCCGCAATATGCGACAAGCGGCTCCGCTGGAATCGATCTGCGCGCGTGCATCGAAACGGCCATCCACATACACCCCGGCGATACGGTACTGGTGCCGACGGGTATCGCGATACACCTGTCCGATCCTGGCCTGGCGGCGATGATCCTGCCGCGCTCCGGGCTTGGGCACAAGCACGGCATCGTTCTCGGCAACCTCGTCGGGCTGATCGACTCCGATTATCAAGGGGAGATCTTCGTATCGACGTGGAACCGCGGCCACCAGACATTTACCCTCAACCCGCTCGATCGGCTGGCGCAACTGGTGGTGGTCCCGGTCATTCAGGTGGGGTTCAACATCGTCGACGAGTTTCCCGCCAGCGAGCGGGGCGCCGGAGGCTTCGGCAGCACCGGGGCAGGCTGAGGGAGGCCGCGCGCATGCGTCGATTCCTGCTCGCCCTTTGTGCGCCGGTGGCGTTGAGCGCGGTTGCCGCCGATCCCGGCGCGCGTGTCGCGGAAATCGTCGCATCGCGCTGTGCGCTTTGCCACGGCCCGGACGGTCAGAGCGCCAGTGCCGTGTATCCCCGCCTCGCGGCACAGCATCCGGACTATGTCACCAAGCAGCTCAAGGATTTCCGCGATGGCCGGCGCAAGAGCGATACGATGGCTGACATGGCGAAGGACCTGACGGATGCCGACATTGCAGGCCTTGCGGCCTTCTTTGCCGGCAAGAAGGCGGGTTCACGGCAACCCGGCGATGCCGATCTGGCCGCCGTCGGGCGCTTCATCTATCACCGCGGCAATCCCTATTCCGGGGTGCCGGCGTGCAGTTCGTGCCATGGCCCGAACGGGTATGGAACGCAGCAGTTGCCGCGCCTGGCCGGCCAGCATCCTGCCTACCTGGAACTGCAGCTCAAGGAATTCAGCAAGCGCGAGCGCACCAACGACAATGCCGTGATGCATACCGTCGCGGCCAAGTTGACCGAGTTGGAAATCCGCTCGGTCGCCGTCTACGTCGGCGGCCTGCAATAGACGAAAAAAAGCCCCGCCGCAGCGGGGCTCTTCCGTCGTGCTGAAGGATCAGGACGACATCTCGGTCAGGATGTTCTTCAGCCAGCTTTCGCCGTAGATGTGCTCCATCTTGGTCAGCGAGAAGTCGGCCGGCGAGATACCGCCCGAGTTTGGTACAGCCGTGATCTTGCCGTTGGCTACCTTGTACACCGCGGCGATGCTCACCGACTCGCTGTCGCTGATGGCGCTGTAGCAAACGTTGATGCCGGAGAGGTCGACGGTCTCCTTGCCGTTCATCATGGCCACAACGTTCGCGGCGCAGACCTTGGCCTGCGAGTTGGCGGAGTAGCCGGACTTCGGCATGGGGGCACCCTCGGACGGGGGCGCGCAGGCATCGCCGATGACGTGAATGAACTTGTGCTTGGCCGACTCGAAAGTGACCGGGTTGACCGGGCACCACTTCTTGTCGTCGCCGACGAGGCCGGCTGCCACGGCGATGCTGCCAGCGCGCTGCGGAGGGATCAGGTTGACCACGTCGCCCTTGTGATCCTCGATGCCTTCGACGATCACGTTCTTGTCCTTGGCTTCGACACGAGTGACCTTCTTCGCCGGCACGTACTCGAAGATGCCCTTGTAGTAGTCGTTCCAGGCCTTGGTGAACAGCGGCTTCTTGGAGACGACGTCCGGGTTGGCGTCGAGCAGGAACAGCTTCGACTTGGGCTTGTGGCGCTTGAGGTAGGTGGCGATCAGGCAGGCGCGCTCGTAGGGGCCGGGAGGGCAGCGATACGGCGTTACCGGCATGCTGATGATGACCTTGCCGCCGTCCGGCATGTCCTGCAGCTGCTTGCGCAGGATGGTCGACTGTTCGCCGGCCTTCCAGGCATGCGGGATGAGCTGCGGCGTATTTGCGTCATAGCCTTCGATCTCCTCGGTGCGGAAGTCGATGCCGGGCGAGACGATCAGGTGGTCGTAGGCAAGCGTGCCCCCCTTTGTCGCTACCATCTTCGCCGCCGGGTCGATCCCCGTCACTTCGTCATAGACCATCTTGATGCCATGGTTCGACGCGAGCTTGTCGTAGCTGATCGTCAGCGCGGACATGTCGTTCATCAGGCCCGCGATGTAGAAGTTGCTGAACGGGCAGGAAATGAACTGCTTGTTGCGCTCGATGAGGACGACTTCGATGCTCTTGTCCATCATGCGTACATACTTGGCGGCGATCGTGCCGCCATAGCCGCCACCGACGACGACGACGCGACGTCCGCTCTTCGGCATGATCTCGGCCGCGCGGCCGATCATGGGCAGGCCCGCTGCGCCGGCGCCGGCACCCAGCAGTTTGAGAAAACTTCTGCGATCCAGTGTCATGTTCGTCTCCCCTTATTTCACGCTGGCGTAGAAGTGCATCAGTGCGTCCAGGTCCTCCTTGGACAGCGGCTTGACCTTTTCGGCCATCTTTTCCGGCATCTTGCGCTTGCCATCCAGGTACATCTGCATCTGCAACTGGAGATAGGGAAGCCACTGGCTCGCCATCACCGGGCTGTCGTCCTTGCCTTCCTTGCCATCCTCGAGGTGGCAGCGCGAGCAATTGGCTTCCTGCAGGTCGGCGCCCTTCTTGGCCTTCGCGGCGTCCACCTTCTGGATGGTCGGGTGGAACTTCTGCTTGGAGAAGAAGTCGCCCATGGCCTCGAATTCGGCATCCGTATAGCCCTTGGCCAGGCGGCCCATGACCGTGGCTGGACGCTCGCCGCTCTTGAACTTCTTCATTGCCTCGACGATCGCCGCCTTTGACTGATTGGCCAGGCTCGGCATCGTCATGCCGGCGCTGCCGCCCTGCGTGCCGTGGCAACCAGCACACGCATTCGACAGCATCGCCGCGTCAGGCGGTGCGGCATATGCAGTTGCCGCCATGGCGAGACCGCCACAGGCAAGCGCCAAACTACCCCATTTCATTGTCATGGAACTCCTCCTCTCCGAAAAGTACTGCCGTTTCCCCGCTACTGCTTTTGCACGTTCACGTAGTTCTTGACTCCGGCATTCTCCTTGTCGAGTCCGAACTGGTAGCCCAGCGACACGTAATGGTAGCGGGCGTTGGTGAAATCCTCGTGGAGCGCGAAGCCGAAGTTATACACCTTGTCGGGCGTGATGGTGTGGTCGCCCTTGCCGCCGCCAGCCAGCGCGCGCTCGAACACCACTACCCACTTGTTGCCTTCCTTCTTGCCTTCCGCCTTGAACTGGCTCTTGCCGCCCTCCATGTGGCGCGCACTGTCGACGAAGCCGTCGACCGGCGCCTGTCCCTTGCCGCTGCGGTACTGGATCAGGTCCATGAACTTGCCGCTGGCGAGGTCGGCGCCGGCGATGTACTTCGTCTTCTTGTCGTCCTTGGCTTCCTTCATGGTGCGCAGGTCGGTGTGGCAGGTCCCCCAACAGCCGTTGAGTTCGGACCCGTCGACCGTGCCACCGCCGTCGAACATCATGGTGACCTTGACCTCGTTCTTGGGATCCATCCTGGTTCCGAGGTTCTTGGGCGGCACCCACTCGAAGCGGAAGTAGATCTTGTTGCCGTCGTGGGCCGACTGGAAGGTGACCGGGATGAAGCCGACCTTGCCCGCGGGTGGATTCGGTTCCATGACGGTCTTGGATACGCCTACCGGCTTGCCGGCTACGATCGCGGCGCCGATTTCGTTGGCATCGCCTTCGTGACACTTGGCGCAGGGCCGCTTCTTCTCGATGATGTCGGCGGCGGACGAATGGTCCGGCTTGTTCATCACCCATTCCAGGCCGGCCTGTCCCGGGTAGAAGACCTTGACCGTGCGCGGCGGCACCTTGCCCCAGTCGATATTGCCGGCGAGGGTGATGGCGCCACCGCCGCTCGCTTCAGCGGCTGCCTCGGTCTTTTCCTTCTTCGCCGGCTTGGTGCCTTCCGCTGCCGTCGTCATGGCCATCGATGCAGCATTCATGACGTTGGCTGCCGCCGTAGCCGTACCCGCGGCGGCTGTTGCAGTCGCCTTGGCGGCGGCCGCCACGGCATCCGCCGCCGGGGCCACCGGACTCGCCGCCGACGCGGCAGGAGCGGCGGCCTGCGGCGCGGGTGCCGCGCCAGGATCGGGCCCCAGGATGGGCTTGCCATCCTTGTCCACGTGATGCACGGCCTTGTGCGCGATGCCCTTGTGGCAGTCGATACAGGTCTTGCCGTCTTCGATGGCGCCTTCGTGCTTGGTGACCGAACGGTCCTTCTGCTTGGCCGGATCCATGGTCTTGAAGTCGTGGCAGTTGCGGCACTCCTTCGAGTCGCGGTCCTTCATGCGCTCCCACACGCGCTGCGCCATGACCAATCGATGCTCGTCGAATTTTTCCTTGGTATCGACAGTGCCCTTGATGTGGCCGATGACGTCCCGGGCCGCCATCAGTTTCTGGAACGACTTGAAGATGTAATCGGTGGGTGTCTTGCTGCTGGCAACGTGGCAGTCCGCACACTGGACCGTCGTGCCGGAACGGTTCTTGTAGTGAACCGTCTTCTTCAATTCCTCGAAGGGAATCGTCATCTCGTGACAGGACATGCAGAAGTCGGAGCGGTTGGTCCACTCCATCGCGGTATTGAGCCCGCCCCAGATGATGACGCCGCCCACGATGCCGACGACGATCATGCGCAGCATCGAGCACTTTGGCGGATTGAGAAGTGACTGGATCAGTCCAGTCTTGGAACCATCGTTCTGCGTTTCGTCTGCCATTGTCGAGACCCAAGCTTCCCGGCGGCGGGGTTGCCCCGCGCACGTGCCGATGACATATCGCGCAATGGAAACGACCGGTGCGGCAACTGACCGCAACTCGCACCCGGCCGATCTCCCCCCTTTTTGGACGACCTGATCTTCGTCATTGTTGCTTGTAGGGGATTATTGCAGGGCCGTTACGGTGGGGCAAAGAGAATATTGTGAT
>CAYTFA010000002.1:0-17106 GCA_964436755.1 uncultured Rhodocyclaceae bacterium
AAGATGTTAGAGTCTACACCGCTTTCCCACTGTCCACGATCCCTGGGGAGGCTCAGAGCAACGGCCGTTGCCAGGTCGAACGGGACAACGACCAACTCGGAAGCGGGACGGGATAGTTCCATCAGCAGGCGGTCGAGTAGCGCGACCGGGAGCCGCCCCTTCTCCACCAAATAGATGAGTTCGACGACAGTGACGGCTGACACGTACACAGGATCGCCGGCGGCGATGGCCGCGCAGATCGCCGTCAGTGCAGTGGCGGACAACTGAGGGGACGACTCCAGATACCAGACGACACTGTGCGTATCGATGACGAGCCCGGGCATCAGAAGTCCTCACGGGGGAAGTTGCCCCACATTTCGCGGCGGGCCTCGGCGATGTCTTCCTCCGTGGTCTCGTAGCCGGCGAACAAGCCGTATAGCGACGGCGGCGCAGCAGGCGGTTCGGAATGGGTCGGCGCCAGTGTCTCGATGTACTCCAGCACCGCCCGCTGTTGTGCTTCGGTGAGGCGGGGCCACTTGGTGGCCAGCAATGTCGCTAGACTCATCGCTGGAGTCTCCTGGGGTTGCCCTCGCGGATGGGTAGCGAGGCGCGTTCGTCGTTCGGAGCCATTGTAACCGGCTTCCACCGTAGTTCACCGCGTCAGCACAACGGCGGGAGTTCTTCGAGGTGGTTGAAGATGTCGTTGCCCGGGAGGCGGAAGCGATACGGCTCGAGCCGGGTGCCGTGACCCGTGCGCGACGCCAACCCCTCCGGCCGCGCCCGGTCCGCCGGCCAGTCCGCCAGCAGCTCCCGGTGCGTCGCCTCCAGTGAACGCGACCGGTGAACGCAACGGCTGTACCGGGGTGGAACAGGGCGGGGTTAGCGGAGTCCGATGGAGATGAGGAGACGGAAGAGGCGGGATCTCCCATCCGGAACAACCGTCAGAATCGGAACTCGGGTTTACCACACTCACGGTGGTAACCCCACTGCCCCACTCCGGCGCCAATTCGGCTACAGCCACACCAATATGCGACCAGAGAGTGAGGGAAAGCACAGTTTGCCTCACACGCGCCGAGCGACTCGTCACAGGCAATTTGATCGGCACAGTCCATACAGTTTCGGCAACAATCACAACCCAGGCATGCGTTGTTCTAAACACAGCAATCAGATCTCGTCGATCTCTGCATCCACATACGGCGGAACAAACTGGTGCAATCGCCAATTATCGCCCATCCGCACGGGTCGCCGGCTGTGCGTGTGGTGGAGGAGTTCCCATGCCAAGGATGGCACTGCGAACCCGCATGCGGTTTGCCTCGATCGTGACCTCTCTCTCGCTGTTCGGCCTCACGGCCTGTCAGACAACCACACAAAACAGTCCGGATAAACGGGAACAGTTCTCAACTCCTTCTGCAGCGCGGAACCCCGGTGGGCCCCTGCCGGCGTGGTCTCAACACCCGGCCTCGGTCCCATCGACTAACGGCAACTCTCAGGTGGTCCCTGTGCAGGCCATTGTTCCTGCCCCGGAACCACGTCCCAGCGTGACACCTGGGATGCCACCAACGATGCCGCCACTGGGTGGTCCTGTCACTGGCATGCCGCCGACGAGATTCCCCGAAACCGCGTCTCCGCCAGTGGGGGTTGGCCCGACTCCCGGGTATCCGGCTCCCGGAGGAATCGTGGTTTCCCCCGGCGCTCCGCCGATGTTGGCGATTCCGACCCGTGCGGGTGGTCCCGGCTGTGCAGCGGGGTGTGATGGGAACGAACCGCAATCGTTCTGGGACACGGGGCGTGGCTTCTCAGGGCTCGGCCGCCAACGTGGATCGAACCAACAGCCAGGTTACGACTGGCAGAACCTCCCACGTATGCTCGGGGATAATGGCCGTGGGAATGATGCCCGCGGGGGCCCATACGTCTCGGACTTCCTGATGGCATCGCCGGACAATATCGCACAGATCCGACAGTCCACAGCGGACATCTCGAACGGATCAATTACCAATATCGGCTTTGGGGCTGAAGTCGCGACTGCTGATCGCCGTACAGCATTTGGTGTGATCGGGGGACTTGGGACCGCAAATGGTGGATCCGCGGCTCTCTCGCCGGCAATCTATGGCAAGCGTGTGCTGCGAGCTTCCGAGAACGGCATGTGTGGGATCGGGCTCGGTGGTTCGTTCCCCGTCGGATCGTCCGGAACGGACGGGAGCCTCTTCCCGTGGTTGTTCGCCACCCACCGTGTGACAGGTGATATCTGGGGCCAGGGATCCGCCTCCGTCGTGATTCCGTTCTCCGGTGCGAACGACTTCGCCACATACCTCGACTACGGCTGGCTTGTCCCAATTCCAGTCCGCTTCGACAACGCCCAGAGTGTTCGACTGTACTTTATGCCGGAATTGCATGCGAACTTCCCGATCTCGCGGGGTGATGGGAATACCACGTTCGCTGGTAGCAGCGAACTCGCGACAGACTACGGGAACCCGGGATTCGTGCTGAACACCACTCTGGGATTTGGCGTGCGAACCGGTGGTGTCGATGCTCAATTTGGTGTCGCGATCCCGATTTTGGATAACCGCTACTACTCGTACGAGACGGTGTTCCGAGTCTCATATCGCTATTGACCTCCTGCAGCGACCCAGGGCCCGGGGTATGTCCCCGGGCCGTGTTTTTTGGCATGCTGGCTCCCGATTCAGGGCACCCGGCCAAGAAAGTGGTTGTTCTGCGAGTTTAGCACCGTGAGCCCCCATCCCGCATCCTTGAGTGCCTTGTTGGGCTTCACGACACGGGCATCCCCCGTCACCTCCCGGCACGCATCCCTCAATGACTGGATAAACGAGCCTGTAAATACGTGCTTACCCGGCGGAACGGACAGGCGATTCAGATTGTTGGTGATCAGGTCGATCGCCGTCGGCAGGAGCAGAGCTTCCGCGAACGAATTGGGCAACGCACAGAACAAGGCGTTCACGGCGTAGTCTCGGATGTGCGGTTCGAACTGCCCGGCGTGGCACGTATCCAGAATCAACTGCACGTTCCGCGTAGCACGGGTGACTTGCGACAGGAGGCCGATCAGTGCGGGGGGATCTATTCCTGTATTGGGTAGCAAGATCGCGCCGTTGTCTTGCCAGTTGGTATCATCGGTAAGGAGTACGGGGCCCGCGTTATTCCCGGCTCCGAGTGTGTGTCCCTTGTAAAAGAGAATCACACAGTCATACTCACTGAGCGTATTCGCCAGTTGCTTGGCTTCTTTCTTCGCTTCGCCCGCTGTCGCAACAAATTTCACCTCCACGGGATCATTGGGGCGAAGCTTCCGCAGGAGCGTGGCGAGTTTCGTCACGGTCAGGATCTTCAGCCCCTGGGGATCCTGAGGATCGCGTTGATCCGTGCAGGTTGCGGGAGACTGGGGAACAATCGCCAGGATCACCACCTTCCCAACCGGGCGTACCCACACGGAGCGGGTCGCCACGGCCGGCTGTGGAAGCTTCTGATTCACCGGAAGAAACTCGACATGGATTTCCTCGCGAGTCGCCTTGTTCCCAAGTCCTTTGAGATCAACCGTAACCGGCCGCGATTCACCTGCTTGGATGTTGAACATCTCCGGCTTGTTTGCCCCAACACGAACCGCGATTTGGCCATCGCCCGGAGCCTCGACTGCAAACGTGAACAACCCGGGAGGCAACTCGGTGTTATCGCGAAGATCGGGAATGCGAGGCATCCACAGGTTCACAAACGCCTGTGGATCGTAATCGAAACGTAAAACCGCATGGATCAAATCATCGCCAACCCGCCACGCCTGGAACAGCCCCCGTGGGTCGGTACTTGCTTCACCCGCTGAGTTGACAAAGTGGAGTTCATCATTCGAGTAGAACGCTGTTGCAACACGATCCAGGGTGTTTGTTTGCTTGTTATATGTCCAGAAATACAAGCCACCGTCGTTCCCAAGAGAGATGACCGTGTTCGACTTTTCGAATGCGATGATATCGCGGACCGAGGGTGAATAATCTTGCACCTTCGGCAGCACCTTCGTGTTATCTGGACCGAAGCCGAGCCCACGGGGATCTCCTCCGACCCACCACTTTCCATATGGCACCACGCAATACTGTGGGTTCGAACGGGCCACGGCATCATAGACAAACCGCTGTTGTGGAACGGGTTTGCCTGGCTCTTTCAGATCGCAAGTCGCCCACAGCGTGGCGCGATCCACCGGAATCTGAATACTTGTCGGGGTC
Organism: uncultured Rhodocyclaceae bacterium; assembly: GCA_964436755.1. GTDB lineage: Bacteria > Pseudomonadota > Gammaproteobacteria > Burkholderiales > Rhodocyclaceae > Sulfuritalea. The sequence continues at coordinate 4,197 of CAYTFA010000002.1, forward strand.
GGGACCCAGATGTCGCTGGGCTTGACCTTATCCTTCACCAGACCGCCGGGCTCAATCCGCAGCCCTCCAGCCTTGCCGAGTAGGAGTTTGTTCTTCGTCTCGTCCCAACCGAGGTAGGTAATCCACGGTTCGGATCGATCACGGCCCAGTTCACGAACAGTGTCGCCACGGGCGAGCAGAATGTCTCCACGGGCAGCCGTAGCGAAGGCGTGAACCGTGGTTCCCTGCAGATCCGCCGAGGCACACGCGGTGAGCCCACCCACATGGGTTCCATTCCCACGTCGCTGGGCGAACGCATTCTGAAGTGGGGGCCGTTCACTCTCCTGAATCAGATTCTTCTCCCAATCCACACTTACGAATCGGGGAAGGAACGAGGCATCGCTATCCCGTTTCATGGCAACCGAGAGTGTCCGCGGATTGGCCTCCGCAACCCAGCGAATCTTCTCGATGAGCCCGATCCCCAGAGACTGGGTGAGGGGCTTCCCACCCTGTGGGGGAAACACCGTGACCATCGCCTCTGCCAGACCATCCGGGCGTGCAACGCGGTACCCGACTGCAAGCCCCGCACCCGAAGCCCAATCGGAAGTGGAAGCCATGGGATCCTTCCCCTCCAGCATGAGCGGCTCCCACTTTCCGGCATCGATCGCATTCCGGTTAGTCTGGTACACCACGGCCGGCGGACGGAGTGTTGCTTGGTCGTAGACTTTGCACGCCACGGCCACCTGCGTACCGTCCCCGCTGAAGGCAATGGCCGTGATGTGACCCTCCTTCATCTGCGAAACCTGAACGGGCTTGATCGCAACCGGCTGGTTCCAATTCTTCTGCGACGCGATCCAGATCGACCCCACATCCCCACCAACCAGGAGGGTATCACCATCGGGTGAAAATCGCGCCGAATAGGTTGCATCGAAGTAATGATCTAATGGAATTTCCACAGCCTTCACGTCATATGGTTTGATCTGCTGTTGGGCTGCGTCCAGGTCAATGATTCGCACAATCGCAGTATGCCCCGGGTTTGGCCCAGCAGGCCGAATGCCATCGAACGCACAGGCGAGGTATTTTCCCGATGGGTGCAGCGCAATTGCCTGTGGGTAGTCGGGAAGGAACATCACACTGATACACCGGGGAATCACATTGGGCTGTGCCGGAACAGTCCAAAGGCGGATCGACCGATCAACCAGGCAGATAGATACCAGTTCAAGTTGCTTGGCCGCGTTCTGACGGAAGAACACTTCGTGGATCCAGCCCGTGTGATAACCCAAATCGTGATGGACCCGGGCGGGCGGGTTCTGGCCGATTGCGAACGATGGTACACAGGCGCAGAGTAGCAACGCGATCGCTGGGCGAGTTCTCATGGGATAGAATCCGTGTGGGTTCGAGGCGTGAAGCCGCAGTGCATACTCAGCACTGGGCCGGGATGAGTGCAACAACCCGGCCCGGGAATCACTTCGAGTTCTGACCATACCCGATCACGATCGATCCGAGCGGCTTGCTGTCGTAATTAATTGGCTCGACCTGCATTTTCTCGAACTTAATCCGACCCTGGAGTGTCGCAGCTCCCTGGGGGAAGGGAATGTTCGCGGGGCGTTCTGCGTTGGCTGGCCATGCCCCATACCAACGAATTTCAATCTTCGAGAGCCATTCCGGCGAGATCCCGAGTTGTTTGGCACGAGTTGGTGTCACATCGGCCACCTTGAACTCGGTGATTGGCCAATCGATGACCTGATTCGGTGCGGGTACGGCCAACGGCTCCGCAAGCCAGCCGTGGATCATACCAGCCGATTTCGCCTTGATGATGTACTTGGCGTTCTTGAACTTCCCGTTGGCCATCGATGTGCTTGAGCGGCCATCAAGCATCACATCGATGGCGATGTTATAGTCCTTGTCATTCGTGATTTTGAGCACGTACACGGTGTCGGGGTTCAGCCCCTTGCACTTGTACCAGGTCACACTACCCAGGGCCCCAAACTTGAGTTCCTCAATCCCCACTTCCAACGGCAGTGCGTTGATCCCCCCGTTTGGATTCTTGGCCAGGACCTGCACCTTCACGTCATCGTGACTGGCCGTGAACTTCTTGGGATCTGGACCCTGCATCGGAGGGGCGATGATGGGGCCCTTCTCCGAGTCGTACGTCAAAGGTGCTCCAAGGAATTGTGCCAGTTCCAACTGATCCTCGATCGTGAGTTTGACATTGCCCAGAGCGGGGCAGTTACAAAAGAGTGCCTTGCCATCACGCCCTTGATCCGGGATGACGCTGATAGTCAGTTCGACAGGCTTGGCCTTGTTCGGACCCAGATCGTCGATCCGAATCTTGAGAAGATCCGGGTTCCCCTCGGAACTGAGTTCCAGCTTGGCGTTTCCGGGATCGACTTGATAGCCCTGTTGTTCCAGGCTGGCCACGAGTTGCAGTGTCCACTCCGTTGCGCCTGCCCCGATCTTCACGGATGAATTCGACGTGATCGCCACCTTGTGTATCTTGTCCCGATTGTTGGTTCGTGCCACGACCTCCTTGACGATCACGTCGCGAACATCCTTCCAGTTGAGGACGCGAGGTGGCTGAGCTGCACTCGGGACAGTGATCAGCAACGCCACAGCGATCATCAGACATCCAACTCCAATACTTCTCATGGCGGCACCCTCTGGATGGGGATCAGTGCTCACACTCACACATCGCGCAACCTCGCTACACCTGCTTGGTCTCGTGGTCAGTCGCGAAGTGGCTACGGTCTACACTCCGAGCAGCTGCATTGCACGAAAGTCGCAGAATCGCCATAATAAACCCCGCATTACCGCTGTCAACTCACCGGAACGGCATATGCCCGACGACGACGACTTCAGCCTACTCTCGGAACCCGACCGCGAGGCCATTCGCCGGGTACTCGATCGGGTTGCGGGTTCCAGCGGCCGCGTAAACTTCCGCGAAATCGTGGCCGAGTGTCCATCGTCGGCCCGGAGTGTAGCCCTGCTCCGGCTCGTGGTCTGGGACCTGGAACGTCGCTGGGCTACCGGGGAGAGGCCAAACCTCGAAGAGTACTTGCGCGAGTTTCCGCAGCTGGAAGAGTCGGCCGGGTTTCCGAACTTGATTCTCGCCGAGTACGAGTTACGCCGACGATACGAACAGAACCCAGACCCCCTGACATATCAGGTTCGTTTCCCGGACCACTGGGATGCCATCCGTACCCGTTGCACACCACCAGTCAGTGCGTCGGCGTGTTTCCCGATGCCGCAGAAAGGGGACGACCTGGTCCCCATGCAAGGCTACCGAAAGATCAAGCTCCTTGGGAAAGGCACATTTGGCGAAGTCTGGTTGGCCCTCGCGCCAGGGGACATCGAGGTGGCCCTCAAGATCGTGCGCCGCGATGATGAGGCCGAGCACGACGCGGCCCGCCGTGAAATCGAAGCCCTGAGGTTGATGAAAAAACTCCGGCACCCGAACCTGTTGCAGGTGTTCGCCGCCTGGTTCGAATCGCCATACCTGTACATCGCGATGGAACTGTGCGACGAAACACTCAAGAGCCGCCTCAAGAAGTGCCTCGCACAAGATCTCGGTGGTATCCCGCCAGAGGCACTACTTGAGTACCTGAAGCAGGCCAGCGCGGGACTGGACTACCTCCACCAGCAGTCTGTGATCCACCGCGACGTGAAACCCGACAATATCCTCTTGATGAACGGGTGCGTGAAACTGGCCGACTTCGGACTGGCCCGGTACAGCGATCGCCAGTTGAAGTCGATGACCACGGCCGGAACCCCGATGTATCTGAGCCCGGAACTCTGGGCCGGGTACGGGGGACCGCCGTCCGATCAATACTCACTCGCGATCACGTATGCAGAACTCCGTCAGGGGAAATCGCCACTGCGACTCACACAAGGCGTTTGCTTTGCCGAGGTGATGAACGCGCACACGCAGGGGCTATTCGATTTCTACAATCCGATCACTCCAGCAGAACGGGTCGTATTGCAACGTGCGACCTCGCGAGATGTGAATGACCGATATCCCTCCTGCACAGCGTTCGTTGAAGCGTTAACTGCTGCAGCCCAGCCGTCTGGTCCACTCAGCATCCCTCACTCCTCGATCTCACCCGTAGCGGAATCCCCAACACCCAGGCCATGGCGTGTCCCACCCTTCGCGATCCTGGCAAGTGTCATTCTTATTGGTGTCGTGGTGACTGCCGCCGTGATCGGGTCGAGCCCCAACTCACCCAACTCACCAGATCCGAGCAACGTGCCGGATCCAACACCGCCGATCCCCATCGAACCCCAACCTCCAATTGGGCCCGGGTTCGTGTCACTTTTCTCCCGGGGGAGCTGGGAGGTGTGGCTAGAGCTTCACGCCCGCAACCCCGAGACCAGCCTGGGGCATCTTGCCGTGGAGGACCTGGGAAACCCCGCGACTCCCGAGGCACGTATTGCTCTGGCCGACCAGTGGTACGAACTGGGCCGCAGCGTCAGCGGCTCCGATCGGCAACGGTACTGGGAGCGAGCCTGGGAGTGGTACACAGCCGCAGGAAGTCGGCGCGATCGGCTCCAGGAAATCGAAGCCGCCTGGCCCACACGATTCGACACCCGCTTCACGAACGCGGGGTCGCCCGCACAGTTCCTCGCCTCCAGTCGCAAGGCCACGCTCCTCGCCAGCGGAAACAAGGACGACACGATCACGATCTGGGATTCCATCTCCGGGCAGGCGAGCTTCACCACACCGAAGCAAAGCGACTGGGTAACGGCCATCACCTTCGATCCCATGCAGAACCAACTGGCGATTGGACTGCGCAACCGCGAGATCGTGTTCCTGAACTCGACAACCGGTCATCCGGAACGAACAATCCCCTGGAAGGAAACTGCTATTCAGTACCTTCAGATCAGCCCGGACGGGCGGTGGTTGGCCGTCGCCGCGGGGCAGCCCGGCATCGCCCTGTATGATTTGCACGAACGTGAGCGATCGACGCCAACCCGACTCTACAGCAGTCCCACGGATCTCGGGTGGATCATGGCCATGGCGTTTAGCCCAGACGGGAATCACTTTGCTGCGGTCAGCAGTAAAGGGGGAGCCCTGCTGTGGGAATTTGATACTCAGAAGATTACCCACCTTCACAGGATCAGCCCCACCGCCCAGGCAAGTCCGGACCTCGTCACGGGTGCCTCGATCGCGTTCAGCCCAGATGGGAGGTACTTGGCGTGGAGCAACAACACACACGGTGTCGGGCTATGTGATCTCGCGACGAAAGAGTTGCTCCCCGAATTGAAACCGAACACCCCCGAGGGGAAGTCGGTTCAGGTTGCCTTCTCGTCATACGGGGACATTCTGGCGTGTCTATCAATGGATCTGGCGGGATCGTACAGTGTGCGATTCTGGAATCCATCCACACGAACGCAGCAGCTTGTGTGGACCTCACGTAAGCCCATCTATTCGCTTGTCTGGAGCGGCGATGGGCGATTCATCTTCTGGGTAGATGAGAATGGCCAGATCACACGCCGTCGGCTACCGGTACTGCTCTCCCGTGGCATCGTGATCCCGGAATCTGTTCCGTAGCACCAAAGCTCAACAGTCGGAGTTGTTAAGCTTGGGTACATTTTTCGGCGTGGGCGAGCGATATCAACAGGTGCTGAGTGACTGTGTGAGGTGTCAGCCCGCGGCAGGGAAATATGTTCGGCTCACCCACAGGAGCAAACCAAGCAGCACTGCACCCAGTGCGAGGCTCCCACCGATTAACCATTTCTCGACCGGCAGCAGTGGCTCCGCCTCGACACGAGCCAGCTCGCGGGCAGTGTCGGCGTCTGTTGGGCGTTGGGGTGCCTCCATCTCACTTTCCTCCAGCGGGAACCCCGTGGAAAAACAGCCACGAGATTGCCAGCCCAATCCAGATAACGAACCCGAACAGACTCACGATGTAGACCAGAGCGAGTCGGCCCAGCCCCTCAGCCCAGAGCCGACGTACATTTGTTGCCAGCCCAATGCTGAAGAAGGTTAGCACGAAGAACAACCGGCGGAATACGTCGGCCTGGTCGGTGCCTCGCTTCAGGTCGCCGATCACCTCCGGGTGCCACCAGCCAACCGCGAAGAAGACGCCGAACGTGAGTGCATAGCCGAACACAAACTTCGGGAATCGCTCCCAGATCTCCCGCAAAGGAAGCCCGCCACCCTCACGTTTTTCGATCTTCCACGACCAGACTACCGAGAGCACGACTGCCCACACACCAATAAACACGTCGATAAAGACTTTCACCGTGGTGGTGGTGAGCGCCATCCACTTCCTCGCCGGGTCGGCAGGATCCGGGTAGTAAAATGCCGCCGCCAGTTCACCGCTGGAAAACGCCGCACCGTCTGTCTTCACGGCCAGTCCCATCCACCCTGCTGCCACCATCGGGTCGTTGGGCAGGATCAGGTGCGCGAAGCCCGGCAACACCAGCATCTCGATCACCGCGAACACGACAACCAGCGACGACACCATCACGGGCACCACCGGGCGAGCCCGGATCGCCGCCCCCGTGGTGATGGCCGCCGTAACGCCACAAATCGAGATCCCCGAGGCCAGCGGTGCGGCCCATTCACGGCTGAATCCGAACAGCTTACGGGCAATCAAGTACACCAGGGCCCAGTAAACCAGGTACGCCTCGATGATGGCCGCCAGGCCGCGGAACAGGATCGCGGTGGCACGCCCCGATTCTTCCGCAGCTTTCGCACCCAGGACTGCGCCATAGATCATGATCCCTGTCTTGATGAAGAGTTCCGAGCGAGATGCATCCTTGAACCAGGCCGCAACCCGTGGCCAGACGTTCCCGAGCAACAGCCCTCCCAGGAGCGCGAGAAGATAACCCGCCTCGCCGGTCAGGCCAAGTGACCACGCAACGCCCGGTGGCCGCCGGTTCGGTGTCGCCGCAATGTACGAATTGTGCCCGGCCACCCAGCACGCGAACGCCAGCACAAAGAGGAGAGCGAACCGAGGTGCGAATCGTGTCGGGCTCACCCGCAAGTACGCTGCACCCGCAGTGAGGACCACAAGCAGGAACACAAACGTCGCGGCGAACGCTCCGACCCCAGTTAGCCCCGCAAGCGATTTCGACGAGGGCTCCAGGGCCTTCGCTGGGTCGGCCCATTCTTTCACAGCCACCGACCAGCCGAGCAGGTTCGCCCCGGTGAGCGAGGCAATGCTCAACGTAATAATCAACAGGCCAAGCAGGACGGCGAGCACATCTTCGGAACGAAGCCAGGATTTCATGGGTCGCTACGATTTCTGGTGGGTGGGCAGATGGCAGATCGCGATTCTCTCGATGCAGGTCGTCGCGTCACTCTCGATCCGAGGTGTTTCGTCCACCTCGTGATCCCCTCACGAGTCACTTTCGGCATCGCGTTTAGCAGGCTGGTTGGGTGTGGGTGCTTTCTCAGTATGCGGGGGGAGGGAAGGAGGAATCACGATGCCACACGATGCGAACTCCAACCCGGTTCTTACCATAGCCGACGGCCTCCGATTCAGCCAATCCAAAACTGTTGCCGACCGGCGAGTGGTGCGGGCGCACATGGCGCGGTACGATGGCCGCGCGAACCATCAGCCCACCGTGTCCCGGAGTTGCCATGCTCCCCCGCCCTGCCCTCCTGGCTCTCTGTTGCCTGATCCTTCAGTCTGGTGAGCCAGCCGCAGCCGAGGAACGCCCCGTCGTCGTGGCTGCATCCCCGAATGCCGGCGGACATGTCCACCCCTCGGTCTGCCGAACGAGAGACGGCACACTGATCGTCGTCTACAAGGGTTCAAATGTGCTGATGAGGACGAGGTCGATCGATGGTGGGAAATCCTGGGAGAGGCCAGAACCGATCCCCACCACCGCGGACCGCCCGGCCTCGATTCGGGCCGTAATGAAGTTCGAGATCTACCCGGGAACAGCCGACACGCTCCCCGACGGGCGTGTGCTCGTCACCTGGAACTACATCGCAGACGACAAAGCAAAGGATGGGTACTACGAGCGAGCTTTGCTTTACACTCTGAGCGAAGACGGTGGAAAAACGTGGACCACCCAGCGTGTGATCGGCCCGGTGAACAACACGCACCTGGGGGCTGTCCGGCACAATGTCTTGCCGCGAGACGATGGGCGCTGGCTGCTCCCGCTCCGGGCCGGCCCACCGAAATTGTACAACGTGAAGACAGGCGAACTCACGGCGTTCGCGCTGGCCGCACCCGGCGGCAAAACTCACGCCTTCCAGCAAATCTGCCGCACTACGAAGGGGACACTCCTGGCGATGGGGCCCGAATTTCTCCGCTCAACGGACGACGGAAAAACGTGGACGGAAGTGAAGAATTTCCCGGCGGCCCCGGAGGGGGACAGTGCCGAGGGCCGATACCTCACGCCGCTCGCCGATGGTCGGGTACTCGTTACCTGGGGTGTCGGGACCACGAACAAGGGGCTGCGTTACAACATCTCGGCCGACGATGGGAAGTCCTGGTCCGCAGTCCCCGTGACCCTCCTCCCGGACACCCCAATTGCAGCCCGATACTACTCGGCTCGAACGGTCCAACTCGATGACCAGCACGTCGGAACGGTCTACCTGACCGGCTCGACCGTCTACTTCCTGAAGGTCGATCTGAACCATGTGGCGAAGTAGCCGGACAACTGTGGCCTACCACTCATCCAGTTCCGGACGGGGATCCGAGGAGCCGAAGCGTGTGCTCATCTCGCTCACCCTGGAAGTATCGCTGAAGCACCCGCTCGAACACGGAGCCAGGTGGCGACACGGTTGCGAACAGTGTGGCGCAGGACTGGAACTTACGATCGTCGGGTGAGCCGAAAATCTCGTGAGCCGTCCGCCCCGCAACCTCGAGTGTGGCCTCGCAGATCGCCATCAGCCGCGGCCCAAGAACCGCGTGCCTGAGATACGCTTCTGCTTCTGCGCCACTCGTGATCGCGTACCGCCGGGACATCGAGCTGTACCCGAGCCCCGCAAACTGAGGAAAGATGTACCACATCCAGTGCGATCGTTTCCGCCCGGAGCGAATCTCGGCGAGCGCGGCCTCGTAGTCGCCTTCCTGGGCTGCGACAAAGCGAGCCAGATCGTGGGGATCGTCCTCACCAGGAGCATTCGGAGTGTTCATATCCGTTCCCTCCCGTTCTCACCTGTTCGCCAGTTCGGGTCGGTACTCAGATGATCAGAGGCCCGGTCACTCCACCTCAACACGAACGTGAAGTCGGGCAACCGCTGTTTCGCCACGCCCGTTGGTTCGCTCGACCCGAACCAGGTAGTGCCCTGGCTTCTCATAGCGGTGGATCGTCCGGGCGTACCCATCCTTCGCGAGCGGCACCGCGTTCCCATCGCTCCGCACTTCTTCCTTCGGGCTCCCATCCCCGAAGTCCCAGGTTTCCTTGCCTTCCACGGTGCGGAACGTACGCACCAGGAAGGTAATGTTATCGCCAGGCTTGATCCCGGTGGTTGGATAGTACGCGGCGTGGATTGATGGTGGAAGTTGCTCCGGCTGATCCTTGTCGAGGACGTTGACCACGGCAAAGTCGTAGTCCACTCGCCCGGCGGCATCCGTAAACTTCAGGACCTCGCTGTACACACCTGGCTTTGCGTAGGTTCGCTCGACCCGGTCGCCGGTAGCGGTCTTGCCATCCGTGAAAGTCCACGAATAGGATCGCTTCCCCGGCTCGATCGACCACGACCGACTTCCATCGAGGAACACCTTCTCCCCAACCCTGGCGAGTTGATGCGGCCGGGCCACGGCGAGGAGTTTCGGTTTGTGTTCGGTGAGGTATGCTTCCCACAAAAAGGCATAGCCTTCGACGATGCCCCACTTGCCCGACGGTTGCCGGGCCGTGATGTCGAAATGCAAGTGAGACCAGCCACCGCTTCCGCCTTCCTTGCCCAGTAGCCCCACCCGCTGGCCCATCTTCACCGTCGCGCCAACCTTGATCGCCGGATCAATCGTGTGCAGGTGGCTGTACCGGTAGTACCAGCCCCGTGCATCGCGCAGGTAGACGACATCGTACCGGGGTTTCACAGGTGTCTCCGCGTAGCCCGGAGCGGCTTCTTTGCCCGACGAAACCACCTCGCCATCAGTCGCGGCGATAACCTCGACGAACCCCTCAGCCCCCCCAATATCGAGCCCATAGTGGTAATAGATTGGCTTGTTGCCGGGAACCTCGCCACCGTCCACGTGAACCGGTTCGTTGGCCATCTGCGTGCCGCTGGCAAACCATCGCTGCTTTGCCGGATAACGGAAGCTACCTGGGTTCATCAGTGGTGAACCCGCTGGCCAGAGCCGGAGCCGGGCATCCTTGTCCAGGCCCCAGACGTTCCCCGTCGAAGTTCGCTCTCGGAACCCTTTCGTCACCGGACAGTCGATTTGCACGCCCGCAACCGTCACCGGCAGGCGGTAATTCGCGGCAACCAACGTCACTTTCTGGCCGTTCACCTCGACCGTGACTTCCGCAATGCGGACAGCGTTCCGCAGGTCGTCCCGTGTCTCCTTCAGGTCGAGCAACTTGACGACGGCCTTCTTGCCGTTGGCGAGTTCGATTTCCTGCGATTCGCCCACGTTGAGGTCAGCCGTCCGCACCAACGGCGTGATCGTCGGCGTGGGGTCCGCGCCCGTCAATCCGAGTGGGCACACGAGAGCGAGAAGGGAAACGATTCCCACGCGGGTCATGGCGTCACCGTTCGGCAAGGAGAAGGATGGGTGATCCGTGAATACAGACTGTATCGGGCGGGTTCTATGGTGCAAGACAATCCTCCTGCACCGGGACGTTGTGTACTGTTGGACTGCGGAAAGACAATCGCTCACTTCAAGGGCAAGACTCTCGCGGTTTTGGGGTCGAGGCGCAGCGCGTGGACGTGGCTGTGCTGACCAACGGCCCACACCACTTTCCGGGCGGGGTCGTACATCAGCCCCATCGAATTGTTGAACACACCGGCCTTGCCAACCGGATCGTCACCCGAGAGTTCAACTGTCAGCCATGCGTTCGCGCCGCAGTCGTAGGCAAGCCACCTCCAGTTGCCGGCCTCGTCCTTCACCCGCCCGCCAACCAGTACCCAGTCGGCATCGGGCAAGTACACCGTTTCCCGGCAAGGCACGAGCGCCTTGCCCGCCCCGCTCGGGTTCAGCCACTTCGCCTCACCAGTCTTGAGATCGTAAGCCGCGACGTTTCCCGCCTTCGGCCCGTGGTCACTGAACAGGAGCAGTCGGTCGCGTGTCGTGTCGTGAATCATGCCGTGCCGGTCGGCAGATTTCGCCGGCAGTTCGCCCTTGAGCGGCAGTGGCTTCCATGCCCGATCCGCGGGATCGAGCCGCCAGAGCCCACCCTTCTCACCTTGCCGCGGGTCGGCCCAGACCACTGCACCCGCGGGGGTCGCGCAGACGGTCGCGGCGTAGAAATCCGGGCGATACGGATTCTTCCCCGGCGACCGCGACCACTTGCCCGTGTCTGGATCAAAGAAGTATGTGTATTCATGCGGCGCGAAGATGAAGGCCTTCAAGTTCGGGTCATACCCGGTGGATTTGTAGGTGTGTCCGGTCATCCACGGATTGCCCTTGAAGCTCCACTCACCACGAACCTGATCGTTGCTGTACACGTACTCCAGTGGGTATTCCGGGGCGAACGGAATCGAGTACCGATCCGACTTCACGTCGTACACTTGCGGAGCAGTGCCGCTGTAGGCCGAGTGCCCGCCGGAGAACCGCACGATCTTATCACGAGTGATGTCGAACACGGCCGAGCCCCAGTCCATGTTCATGAGTGGTCGCTTCGGTGTCGGCCGAACGACCCACCGATTCGCGGGAAGATCCTTGAGATCCGCAGCAACCTTGACCGGATCGGCCGCGGGAATTCCCTCACCGTACCACGCGGGGTCGTGGGAACCCGTCCGGTAGACAATCGCTCCTGGCTTCGTGCCGTATTTCGCGGTTCCAGCCACGTCTGGCGTCGATACGTCGCATCGGCATGTCCAGGCTCGGTTCTGAGCATCAAGCAGCAGCACGGTATCGGCTTCATCCACGGTGGCCGAGAGAAACACGTTCGCTGGCCCGATCGGAACATCGTCGGCTTTCTCCCACCGAGTCACGAAATCCCACCGGCCGGCCGTGGTGTCGAAGGTCCACGCTTCGAGTGGCAGTGGACGGTAGAGACTCGCGACGTAGTCTGTGGTCGAGGTGTAGGTGTACCCGCCGATGAGCAGGAGTTTCCTCGCCTTCGGCAGCCAGAGGAGTGCATGACCGCCACGAGGCGACGGCGACACAGCCGGCTTTTTCTCCTCCCACGTCCCGGTTGCAGTGTCGAACACCCAGGTGTCGGCAACAAGTGCATCGAGCTGATCGCCACCGAACAACACGACTTTGCGTGCGGCGGGGTCGTATGCAAGCCGCGAGTTGGCCCGAGCCGGCGGTTGGCGATCGGTCTTCACCTGGTCCCAACGGTTTGTGGCCGGTGTATACGTCCAGGTGCCGGGGTCGCCTCGTTCGGTTGGGACGTTCCCGCCACCGAACAGGACGAACTTCTTTGTCCCGCTGTCATAGCACATCGACGACCACAGCAGAATTCCGCCGAGCGCCTGCTGTGGGCTTGTCTCCGGGGCGAGGTCTTTCCACTCTCGCCGTGCCGGGTCGTAGCGGAAGGTGCTACCCCCGGCGTAGAAATAGAACGCGTGCGTATCCGGGTCGTAGTCGTACTTCTGACCGAGCGAGAAGGTGCCGTAGACGGTCCAGTTCGGGCGGATCGTGCCGGCTGTATCAGTAAACCCCCAGTATTCACTCTTCCAGGCCGGGGCGGAAACCAGGCCGAACTCCGATCCCCATGCCGTGCCAGCCGGGAGTTCGTTCCGCCACCCCTTCACGGGGTCGAAGGTCAGCACGTCGTAAGACCGGGGTTTCTTGTAATCGCCCCAGCTGGTGCGCCCGCCGAGAACGGTGACTTGCTTCGTGATCTTCCCCAC
>CAYTFA010000003.1:0-16470 GCA_964436755.1 uncultured Rhodocyclaceae bacterium
CGCGCTCGTCGATCTCGATGTCGAAGACGTCGATGCCGGCGAACTTCTTGAAGAGGACGCCCTTGCCTTCCATCACCGGCTTGCCGGCGAGCGGTCCGATGTCGCCGAGACCGAGCACGGCGGTCCCGTTGGTGACGACCGCCACCAGGTTGGCGCGCGAGGTGTATAGGGCGGCCGTGGCGGGGTCTTTAACGATCTCGTCGCAGGCTGCGGCGACGCCGGGCGAGTAGGCCAGCGAGAGGTCGGCCTGGTTGGTCAGGGCTTTGGTCGGCGTGACGGCGATCTTGCCCGGGCTGGGTACCCGGTGATATTCCAGTGCCGCGGCGCGGATGCGGTCATCCATGGGGTCTTCCTCGTTATAGGCGTTGGGTAACGGATGATTGTAGCGCCGTAGCGCGGCGGCCGACTCCGGGGCGCGGGCCGGTAATCTGGCGCGGCGCCGGCCTGTGGCCTAGAATCGGGCCTTTCCGGATATTCGAAGGCCGAGGTAGCCCATGTTTTTCGGTTCTGCCGCACGTAAGGAGCTGGAGGAAGTCAGAAACGAACTGGCCCAGTGCCGCGAGAGCGAGTCCGCACTGCGCGCCCGCGTCGCCGAGCTGGAGGCGCAGCTGGCGACGCATGGCAGCGAGCTGGCGGCGACCTCGGCGCAACTGGCCTCGCGCCAGGATGTCGCGCAGCGGCTCGGCCAGTTCGCCGCCACCCTGGAATCCTCCCAGCAAAGCGTCGGTCACATGGCCGAACAGTTGAAGGCGGGCATTGCGCAGGTCAACGAGGCGCGCAGCATGTCCAGTTCCAGCGGCGGCGCCATGATCCGCCTGGTGGCCGACATCGGCAGCCTTTCGGCGCGCTCCGAGGCGGCGAGCGGCAGCGTCGCCGCGCTCGGCGAGCGCACCGCCAAGATCGCCGGCATCGTCAACCTGATCAAGGAAATCGCCGACCAGACCAACCTGCTGGCGCTCAACGCGGCGATCGAGGCCGCCCGTGCCGGCGAACAGGGCCGCGGTTTTGCCGTCGTCGCCGACGAGGTGCGCAAGCTGGCGGAGCGTACGACCAAGGCGACTGCGGAAATCTCTTCCCTGGTTTCGCAGATCGAGGCCGATACCGGCTCGGCGACCGCCAGCATGGGCTCGCTTGCGGACGAGGCGCGCCGCTTCGCCGGCGAGGGCGACACCGCCACTGCCGACATGCACCGCCTGCTCGACCTCACCACCCGCATGGAACATTCCCTGGCGGCGTCGGCGCTGCGCAGCTTCGTCGAGCTGGCCAAAATGGACCACCTTGCCTACAAGTTCGGCATCTACCAGGCGTTCTTCGGACTCAACGGGCTCACCGCGCGCGACGTTTCCGATCACACGGCCTGCCGCCTCGGCCGCTGGTATTACGATGGCGACGGCGCGCGCTACTGCTCGCGCCTGCCGGGATTCCGTGAAATCGAGCTGCCCCATTCCGCGGTTCACCGCCACGGGCAGGAGGCGCTCGAGGCCCTGGGCGGCGGGAATCCCGGCGCCGGCGTCTACTCGCTGGGCGAAATGGAAGCGGCCAGCGTCGAGGTTTTTGCCGCCCTCGAGCGCATCGCGCGGGAAGGCGAGGCCGACCCCGGACTGCTTCAGCCCGGAAGCTGAATCGACCGCAGCCCGTCGACTGTGGGATAATTGCCGACTTCGGTCGCGCCTCTATCCCGCTTAGCACCGGGGCGCTGCAGCCGCAGCCTGTCCCGATCGCCGCGCGATCCGCGGCGAGGCGGTACGAGTCCGAACCAGACGTACGGCCTGCCCGGTTCGGCGACCGGCCAGCGCCGCAGTCGCCACGATTTCGCATGGAGAACAATCGACATGAACCAGCCCAAACCGTTCACTGCCCCCGCCTTCGTCAAGCATGCCAGGCTGGCCGCCTGGGTTGCCGAGGTAGCCGCCCTGACGCAACCCGACGAGATCGTCTGGTGCGACGGCTCCAAGGAGGAATCCGACCGCCTTTGCGAGCAGATGATCGCCGCCGGCACGATGATCCGGCTCAACCCGGCCAAGCGCAAGGATTCCTACCTCGTGCTGTCCGATCCCTCCGACGTCGCGCGCGTCGAGGACCGTACCTTCGTGTGCACCCCCGATCCCGATGAAGCCGGCCCCAACAACAACTGGGAGCATCCGGACAAGATGAAGGACACCCTGCGCGGGCTGTTCAAGGGCTGCATGAAGGGCCGCACGATGTACGTGGTGCCGTTCTCGATGGGACCGATCGGATCGCCGATCGCCCACATCGGCGTCGAACTGTCCGACAGCCCCTACGTCGTGGTGAACATGCGCATCATGACCCGCATGGGCCGCGCCGTGCTCGATCAGCTGGGCAGCGACGGTACCTTCGTGCCCTGCCTGCACTCGGTGGGCCATCCGCTGGCGGCCGGCGAGAAGGACGTCAAGTGGCCCTGCAACAAGACCAAGTACATCTGCCATTTCCCGGAAACCCGTGAGATCTGGTCCTTCGGTTCTGGATACGGCGGCAACGCCCTGCTCGGCAAGAAGTGCTTCGCCCTGCGCATCGCCTCGACCATGGCCCGCGACGAAGGCTGGCTGGCCGAGCACATGCTGATCCTCGGCGTCGAATCGCCGGCCGGTGAAAAGTCCTACGTCGCTGCGGCCTTCCCCTCGGCCTGCGGCAAGACCAACTTCGCGATGCTCATCCCGCCGGAAAGTCTGGGCGGCTGGAAGGTCACCACGGTCGGCGACGACATTGCCTGGATCAAGCCGGGCAAGGACGGCCGCCTCTACGCGATCAACCCCGAGGCCGGATTCTTCGGCGTCGCGCCGGGAACCTCCGAGAAGACCAACTTCAACGCCATGGCGACGTTGCACGAAAACGTGATCTTCACCAACGTGGCGCTGACCGACGACGGCGACGTGTGGTGGGAGGGCATGACCAAGGACCCGCCGGCGCACCTCATCGACTGGCAGGGCAAGGACTGGACTCCCGCCGATGGCAAGGCCGGCCGCAAGGCAGCCCATCCCAATGCGCGCTTCACGGCGCCGGCGAGCCAGTGCCCGTCGATCGACAAGGATTGGGAAAACCCGGCCGGCGTGCCAATCTCGGCATTCATCTTCGGCGGTCGCCGTTCGACCACCGTGCCGCTGGTGTTCGAGGCCTTCAACTGGAACTACGGGGTCTACATGGCCTCCACCCTCGGCTCGGAAACCACCGCCGCTGCAGTAGGGGCGCAGGGCGTGGTGCGCCGCGATCCCTTCGCCATGCTGCCCTTCTGCGGCTACCACATGGGCGATTACTTCAATCACTGGCTGCGCATCGGACACCAGGTGGAGCACGCGCCGCGCATCTTCACGGTCAACTGGTTCCGCCAGGACGCCGACGGCAATTTCATGTGGCCGGGCTTCGGCGAGAACATGCGGGTGCTCAAGTGGATCGTCGGCCGCTGCGCCGGGCGCGCCGATGCCCGCCAGACGGCCCTGGGCTGGATGCCGCGCTTCGAGGACCTCGACTGGAGCGGCAGCGAAGACGTCACCAAGGAGCAGTTCGACGCACTGACGACGGTAGACACCGATGCGTGGCGCGAAGAGTTGAAGCTGCACGCGGAATGGTTCGACAAGCTGAAGAGCCGCATGCCGCGCTCGCTCACCCTCAAGCGCGAACTGTTCGAGCTGACCCTCGTCGATTGAACGCCGGCGCCCGATCCCGGGCGCTGTCCGGCCGTCCTGCCCCGGGCAGGGCGGCCCTTCCCCTCGCGAGCCAGCCATGAACCTCGCCGCGCGCATGGCGCAGATCCAGCCGTTCCACGTCATGGAACTCATGGCGCGTGCCGGCGCCCTCGAACGCGAGGGGCGATCCATCGTCCACCTCGAGGTCGGCGAGCCCGACTTCCCGACCGCGGAGCCGATACTCGAAGCCGGGCGCCGCTTCCTCGCTGGCGGCCACGTCCATTACACGGCGGCGCTGGGCCTGCCTGAACTGCGCGAGGCGATCAGCGGCTACTACCGCGACCGTTACGGCCTTGCGATTCCGGCCGCGCGCATCGTCGTCACCGCGGGCGCCTCGGGAGCGCTGCTGCTGGCGCTCGGCGTCCTCGTCGATCCGGGCGATGAATGGCTGCTGCCCGACCCGGGCTATCCGTGCAACCGGCATTTCGTCCGCCTCCTCGAGGGCCGGCCGATGCCGCTGCCGGTGGGTCCGCAGACAGGGTACCAACCCACGCCGGATCAGGTCGCTGCGGCGTGGGGCGAGCGCACGCGCGGGCTGCTGGTCGCGTCGCCGGCCAACCCGACCGGTACCCTGCTCGACCCGGCGGCGCTCGCCGGCCTTGCGGGCGAAGTGGCAAGGCGGGACGGAACGCTGCTCGTCGACGAGATCTACCACGGCTTGACCTACGGCACAGAAGCCACGTCCGCACTGTCCCTGGGTGATGACGTGTTCGTCATCAACAGCTTCTCCAAGTATTTCGGCATGACCGGCTGGCGCCTGGGCTGGCTGGTGGCGCCCGCCCGCTACGTCCGCGAAATCGAGAAACTGGCTCAGAACCTCTACATCGCGCCGTCGACGGTGGCCCAGCACGCCGCCCTGGCGGCGTTCGGCGCGGATGCCCGGGCGATTCTCGAGACCCGCCGCGGCGAATTCTCGCGCCGCCGCGACATCCTGGTGCCGGGTCTGCGCGCCCTCGGATTCCGCATTTCTTCGGAGCCGCAGGGCGCCTTTTACGTCTATGCGGACAGCTCGGCCCTGGACGACGATAGCTTCCGGCTCGCCGAACGGCTGCTCGACAAGGCGGGCGTCGCCGCCACACCGGGGCTCGATTTCGGCGCAAACGCGCCCGAGCGCCACATGCGCTTCGCCTACACCGTGGATGCCGCGCGAATCGAGGAGGGGCTGGCGCGGATGCGGGCGCTGCTAGGCTCCGCCTAGGCGCACTTCAGGGGCACAAAAAGAAAGCGCGTGCCGAACTAACGACACGCGCTTGCAATCCACTCGGGCACCGCGTCCGGACGAACCGAACGCGAGCCGATGCTACCGTCAGGGACGGGAACCGGTGGGGAACGGCCAGGCAGCGGCCGGGTTCAGCGAAGACTTGATGCCGGGAGCAGCGGCCGTCGAGGGCGCAGCAGCGGCAGCAGGCTTGGCAGCAGCAGGCTTCTTGGCAGCCTTCTTTGCAGCCGGCTTCTTCGCAGCGGGCTTCTTGGCAGCAGGCTTCTTCGCAGCAGGCTTCTTGGCAGCCTTCTTTGCAGCCGGCTTCTTCGCCGCAGGCTTCTTCGCAGCAGCCTTCTTCGCAGCGGGCTTCTTGGCAGCAGCCTTCTTCGGCGCAGCCTTCTTCGCAGCGGGCTTCTTGGCAGCAGCCTTCTTCGCAGCCGGCTTCTTCGCAGCAGCCTTCTTCGGTGCAGCCTTCTTCGCCGCCGGCTTCTTGGCAGCAGCCTTCTTCGCTGCCGGCTTCTTGGCAGCAGCCTTCTTCGGTGCAGCCTTCTTCGCCGCAGGCTTCTTCGCCGCAGGCTTCTTCGCAGCAGTCTTCTTCGCCGCCGGCTTCTTCGCAGCAGCTTTCTTCGGGGCCGCAGCTTTCTTAGCGGCGGGCTTCTTGGCTTTCTTGACAGCCATGTTGAACCTCCTTAACGATTAACAGGAAAGAACCACCACTACGAACTGCAACCCGTCTGGGCTAGCACGGATTATCCAACGCCCCGATTTGATCGAAAGCGATGAATTCCTTGCGTTTCTCCGTCCATCACTTCGTTTTGAAGTTGGCGCAGGAGACCGCGTGATAAATCGTTTGTCATTATCCGGCCGCCGGCGGATACACCGGCGCAGTTCGCCGATCCGCTTCCCGCAAGGGTTTTAGGGCGACGAGCGATGCCCGGCACGACGGGCGTCCGCGCCCGAATGACGATGCCAGGGGAAAGTAGCGAAGGAAACTGCGGAGCACGCTCCCGAACGGGATCGGGGAGGAAGTCGACAACGGAACCGATGCGGTCAGATAACCCGGCGTCCGAAGCTTCCTGCATTCAGCTCTCCTGTCTCTGGGGCGGTACCGTCGCTGTCGCAACTGCCGCCTGATCCACCCGTGTTTTCCGGCTTCCATGCAACCTACTATATCTAGTAGGTCATCAGGTATCCGTCACTAATTGTAGTGGGTGAATTTTTCGACTGCAAGAGTTTTCTGTTGACAACGCAAAAAAAACCGTTGCGGCGCCGCGACACCGGTCCGCCTCATCGCCAAACACGATGCCATTGGAAATGCGGTCCGGGATCGGTCTTGCGCCCCGGCGCGATGTCGCTGTGTCCGGTCACCGCTTCGATCGGGTAGCGCTGGCGCAACTCGGCGAGCAGGCTGCCGAGCCGCTCGTACTGCGCATCTTCGAACGCCACGTCGTCGCTGCCCTCGAGTTCGATGCCTATCGAGAAGTCGTTGCAGGCGGTCCGTCCCCGCCAAGAGGAGACACCGGCGTGCCAGGCGCGCCGCCGGCATGGAACGAAGTGGATCAGTTCGCCGTCGCGCCGGATCAGAAAATGCGCGGAGACGCGCAGGCCCTCGATCTGCCGATAGTAGGGATGTGCCGCCGGATCGAGCCGGTTGGAGAACAGTTCGAGGATGCCCGGGCCGCCGAACTCGCCCGGCGGCAGGCTGATGGCGTGGACCACCACCAGTGAAATCGCCGCGTCGGCCGGCCGCTCGTCGCAGTTCGGCGAGGGCAGGCGCCGCGCTGCAGGCAGCCAGCCGTCGTCGGCGTCGGCCGGGGTCATTCGTTCATGCCCAGGCGCGCCATGCGATAGCGCAGCGAGCGGAAGGTGACGCCGAGCAGGCGCGCGGCGGCGGTTCGATTGTGGTTGCACTGGCGCAGTGCGTCGAGGATTGCCTGCCGCTCCACCTGGTCGAGGTGGTCCTGCAGGGAACCGGCCCCGGTGCTGGGGAAGTCCGGCTGGGGCGGTGCCAGGTTGAGGTCCTCGGCCTCGATGCGTTCGCCAGACATCAGCGCCAGCGAGCGCTCGAGCACGTTCTCCAGCTCCCGCACGTTGCCCGGGAAGGGATAGTCCTGCAGGGCGCGCAGTGCGCGCCCTGCGATCGCCGGCGGCGGCACGCCGGCGGAATGCGCCAGCCGCTCGAGGATGCTGGTCGCCAGCATCGGGATGTCCTCCCGGCACTCGCGCAGCGCCGGCATGCGCAGTTCGATGACGTTGAGCCGGTAAAAAAGGTCCTGGCGGAAGCGGCCTTGCTCGACGAGGGCCTTCAGGTCCTGGTGGGTGGCGCAGATCACCCGAACATCCACGGGCTCCTCCGCCGTCGCCCCGACCTTGCGCACCCGCTTTTCCTGGATCGCCCGGAGCAGCTTCACCTGCATGGCGACCGGCAACTCGGCGACCTCATCGAGGAACAGGGTTCCGCCGTCGGCCGCCTGGAAGAAGCCTTCGCGATCTTCGGCGGCACCGGTGAAGGCGCCCTTGCGGTAGCCGAAGAACTCGCTTTCCATGAGGCTCTCGGGTATTGCGCCGCAATTCACCGGGACGAAAGCGCGATCCCGCCTCGCCCCCTGCGAGTGGATCAGGCGTGCGGCGAGCTCCTTGCCGCTCCCCGACTCGCCGGTGATATGCACCGGCGCCTGGCTGCGCGCCACACGATCGATGAGGCCGCGCACCTGGACGATGGCCGGCGACTCTCCCAGCAGCGCCGCGTCGGCGTGCGCCTCATCGGTCCCCTCCGGCGCCGGAAGCTCCAACGCCGACTTGACCAGTCCGCGCAGCTGCTCCAGGGAGACCGGCTTGGCGATGTAGTCGAAGGCGCCGGCCTTGAGCGCGGAGACGGCATTCTCGGCGCTGCCGTGGGCGGTGATCACCGCCACGGGGAGGTCGGGCACCGACTCGGCGATGTGGCGGACCAACTCGAGCCCTTCGCCGTCCGGCAAGCGCATGTCCGTAAGGCACAACTGGTAGCGCTGCCCATCGAGCATGTGCCGCGCCTCGGCCAGCGACCCTGCGCAATCGGCACGCAGGCCCATGCGAGCCAGGGTCAGGTCGAGCAGTTCGCGGATGTCGGCCTCGTCATCCACCACCAGTACCTGCTTGGCTTCGCCGCGGCTGCGGCTGCGTCGCTCGTTCTTCAGGGACATAGGCTGCCCTCGACGGTAATCCTGAAATGGGCGCCCGGCCGGCCCTCGAGCAGGTCGAGCCGCGCACCGCTGGCCTCGCACAGCTCGCGCGCGATGTACAGTCCGAGGCCGGTGCCGGCACCATGGGTAGTAAAGAAGGGTTCGAAAACCTGGCCGCGCAGGGCATCTTCCACGCCTTCGCCGTCGTCGACCACATGCAGTTCGAGGCGGCCGGGCGCCGCGGCAGCGCAAACCTCGAGCCGTATCGCGCCATCCGCATTGCTGGCATGGCGCAGCGCGTTGCCGAGCAGGTTCCACAAAACGCGGTAGAGGTGGCCGCGGTCGAAGCGCAGGTCGGCGTCCGGTCCCGCCACGGCGACGCGACGCGTCGCGGACGGATCGTGCAGGACCATTTCCTCGAGGAAGCCGGCGAGAAAGCTCTTCCAGCGCAGCGTCTCCGGCTGGGCCTTGTCGCGGCGGCCCAGTTCGAGCACCTCGGTGACCAGCCGGTTGAGGCGGCGCGTGTTGTCGTGGATGATGCGCGCCAGCCGCTGCCGCAGCGGATCCTGGTCCTCCTCGGCGAGGAGCTCGGCGGCATGGCTGATCGCCGCCAGCGGATTGCGGATTTCGTGCGCCATGTTGGCCGTGAGGCGGCCGAGCGCGGCGAGCTTGATCTGCTGCGCCTGCGATTGAACCCGCTCCATGTCCTCGAGGTAGATCAGCGCATTGCCGCCGCCCTCGGCCGCAGGAAGGTAGCGCACGCGTAGCAGCGGCCCGCTTTCGCGGCGCAGCAGCTCGACGGCTTCCGCCGCCTGCCGGCTCCAGTCCCGGTACCGGTCGGCAAGGACCCGCGACAGCGTGGCCAGCTCGGCGCCGTCACCGGCTCCGGCATCGAGCATTACCCTGCTGCGGGGATTCAGCAGGCGCACCCGGGCATCGGCGTCGACGACGAGCACACCATCCTCCATGTCGCGGATGATCCGCTCGCTGATGCGTAGCTGGTCGTCCAACTGGCGCCCCCGCTCGCGCGCCAACAGTTCATTGGCGACGACGCGCTGCGAGAGCAGCCGGGCAATGATGGCCGCAGCAAAGAACGCGAGGCAAAGGATGCCCGTGCTGACGAATTCGGCGGGTTCGGCGTCGCGGGTCAGGGCACGCCAGCTCACCTCGAGCAGCATGGCCACGGTGGCCAGCGCGGCATAGAACAGGGTCATGCGGCCCTGGCCGACGAGGCCGGCGCCGGCGACGACGACCAGCAGGAGGATGGCGATGCCGCTCTTCTGCCCGCCGCTGGCGAACATCATCAGCGTCAGCGCGACGATATCCACGGCAACCTGCAGCGAAAGCTGCAGGCTGAACTGCCGCGGACGACGCACGCAGAGCACGAGAAAGGCAGCGGCCAGCAGCACGTAGAAGGAGGCGACCCGGTCGAACAGCAGCGGATCCTGGCTGCCCAGACTGACCGTGTCGCCGATGACCAGCGTCACCACGAGGAACATCAGGGCGACGGCGAGCCGGTAGATCGAAAAGAAACGCAGCGAACGCCAGAACGAGTCCGCCGCGCCCGCGTCGCCGGGCGGCAGGGTCGATGCGCTCACGACCGCGCCCCCAGGCGCCGGTGCTCCTCGCTGCAATATGCGCGCTCGCCTTCGGCCACGGCCTCGGCGCGCGGGAAATGCACTCCGCAATGGGCGCAGCGCACCATGGGCTGTCCGCCGGGCTGGCCCGACGTACGCTCGCGGCGACGGGACGGCGCGCGCGCCAGCCAGATGATCACGGCGACGACGGCTAGGAAAACGAAGAACTTGGCCAAGGCGTCATCCCACTGCAGCGGGATGGTCGGGGCGAGAGGATTCGAACCTCCGACTCCTGCGTCCCGAATTTGCCGGGTTTATAGGGAACAGTTTTCTATCAACTAGTTGCATGCAACCGAGTCCGCGCATCGTTCTCTAGAGCTCCCGGGAATTCGGGCAAATCATCAGGAGGCAGTTACGCAATGGTTACGCAGAAAAGAATGGGGCGACGCAAGTCGAGTATGCACATTTCCGTCGATGCCGGACTCAAGGTTCGGCTGCAGGCGGTAGCTGATCGCATGAACATTCCTGTATCGCATCTGACGTCGCTGGCACTCAGTCGGGCAGTTAGGGGCTTCGAAGTCGAGGTGGGCTTGGGCAATTCTACGCAGATCGCGGAGGGCTCGTGATGCCGACCCGCTGGATGGTGGTGACCTGGTTCATGTCTTGGCGGGCGCTCTTCGCGTTCTGTGTCTGGTTTTCCGTCAGGGCGTTTCATGCTGGCGCGCCGTCGTGGTTTGTGAATGCGTTTGCCTTCCCTATGAGCATTTGCTTTAGGGCAATGCGCGCGGCGGGATGGAGTGGGCTTGATGCAACCACTTCCAAGTCTGAGTAGCGAGCGCCGGCACGCAGTGCGGACGCGCATCGCGCGGCCGCGTGATGCGGGGTGGCGGAGTGTGGGCAGGCGCAAAGCGCCGAGCCCACACGGAGCCGGGTCCCCGCGTTTCGTCGGCGATCGCTTCAATTCTTGGGCCTGTCAGCGTGTTCGAGCTGGCTTGTGTCCTCGGGCCGTCGCCGGACACGGCCCCCCTTCCCTGAAGACCGGGCCGCAGGCCCAGATGCCCCGCAGGGGCATGCAGACTCCCCCCTTGCAGGGGGGCGCGCGTAGCGCGGGGGGTGGGGGTGCTTCTTGTACCTGGCGACTCCGGGTGATCGGTGAGCGATCAGGAGAGGGTATCGAGCTCGGCAAAGGGCGCAGGCCGTATCGGGCGCTTTCTGGCATCGGCGGGCCAGCGGGTCGCCCTCTGCATGAGTGCGTGCAACCCGTTCGCTGCGCTGCTGACCCGCAGGGGCAGCGGCGCAGCGGAATGGCGTTTCATCGGGAAGGCGTGGCCGACCTGGGCGTCGCTGATCGTGGGAATAGCCCCGATCGCTCCAACGCCGGCACAGGCATCGCCTTCTATTGGGCGGTCGTGCGCGGCTCGGCTAGTAACACTTGTCCAAAAATTCTCATTTTGAGAGTTGAGCGCTGTCAGACAAGCCATTTCTTTCCTCTGGCTCTGGCGTTGGCGGGGGTTAGCGATGCAACGTCGGAAATCCGCAATACGTCAGTATTGCGCGCAATTCATTGGAATTGCGGACTACGTTGAGGGCAAGGCCGTGATTGGAGAAGCCGGCACATGGGCCGGAAGTTCGAAGGGGCTAGCTTTGGAGGCATTTCGCAACTTAGCGTCTCAGGGGCGATGGGGAAACTCAGTGTCAATTCGCAGATGCGGCGATGGTTGGGTATTGCTGCTTAGGATTGGTCGCAGACGGAATGGCAGTCACGCCCCTGCTGAATTCCAGTTCCACCTGGTTGCGGAGAAAACGCGGAAGGCACGAATTTTCCGGACGGCTGATTCCGCACTGAGGACCGCAATGACACTTTCCACGTACGGAATTTATGTCTGCTTTTCGGACTTGGATAGGAGCTCAAAGCCCCTGCGTGAATAGACTAAGGGCGCCGTCGAACGTGACCGTTCGACAGCGGCCCTCTATATGGCTGCCAGAAAAGCCGCGAGGCTGTCGAAGACTGTGGAATTGACCGGAACCAAATTAGGCATTTTCTCCCACAGTTTCGTCGTTGGTAGATCAGGGTTCTTTGGTGCAGAAGCCGATACAAGTGCCCGGAGTAGAAACTTGGACTGCTTTTGAGGAAGCCAAGCGGAAGTGTCGACACAGTCGGCGAAAGCTTGAATGCAAGCGGCGTGATTTGGATTCGCTGAAATACCCGCCTCCCAGCATAGAGTTTCGAAGGCGCCAGAGTGCTGGCTGTCCGGCATCAAGCGAATTACAACATCAGGCATTCCGGCAGTACTGGCTGGAGTATCTGGTGCTGCTGGTATCGGCCAATCCAGCGCCTGTTTGGCATTGTCTAAAGCCGGGGGGATTTTCCGAAGTGCAGCTTGCGTTTGCGCAAAAGCTGCGGCGGGGTCTTCGTCCGAATCTACCAGTACAACGACTTTCTCTACTGGTAGCGACCAGAATGTACGCTGAGTCTGTATCGCATCAAGTAAATTCGGGATCGCATCTTTACCTTCGAGCCGATTACCCATTTCCCATGGCGCGAACACATCGAAGTGGTCAAGCCCCCGTTGGGGAAGAAATGCCTCTAGGAAGGCTTTGTCGGATAGCCCCTCAACTACGATGAGCTTCCGTTGAGTGAGTTTGAGGGGCATTCCTAACCCTATCGAACATCCATCTCATGACGAACCGCATTTGCAAATGATTCGCCTGAGGTAACGCGGATTGGCGAGGGTTGGCCTGGCATGGGTGCCTGAATCAGAGAAAACTCGGCAGGATTCGCCTCGGCATGCTTGGCGGCCGCTTGCAGACACTCCCATGAATGAGTAGATACAAACAACTGCACGTCGTATTGTTTGGCAAACGTAAGTAGCAATGACCAGATTGACGGTAGGCGGTCGTAGTAAAAGCCATTCTCGAGTTCGTCAATACAGACGATACCGCCACGTTGAATAGCTATGCCAAGAAGTATGGATACGAGCTTCGTTACACCCGACGACAATAGGTGCATTGGCACCTTTTCCGGCATCGTGGGGACCGTGGCAAAGACTGTGGCCAAACCGCCCCAAATCTGGACGGAGAGGCCTTCGATCATTGGATACTCTGTCTTTAGCGCATTTACAATTTGCAGTTCTTCGTTCCTGATACTGAGGGCAGAAAACTGCTGTGCCGGCTCGTCCTGGGTTGATATTGCATGCGTAGCGTAGAAGGATGTCGGTAGCGGCTCCAGTCCATCGACTACACCTAGTCTCAGTCCGTTTCCCGCCATTTGTGGCGTGACTTGTATCTTACGGCCGGACGGCAAAGTCCATTCAAAAACAATCGGAACAATGCCAAGGGATTCCTTAGGGAACTTTGCGGAATCGTCGAATTCGATCAAGACCGGCGCATCGGCGTCGTACTGAATCGATAGGCTACGCGATGCACCTTCGGCGTACTTGAGTTCGATCTGAATTGGCCGATCCTGCTCAAACCGATAAAACATATCTCGCCACAAGGCTTCATACGCCGCGCGCGTATTGGAGACAGCGAAAGATGCCAGTCCGCGGTAACCCTTTAGGCGAAGAGAAAGCTCAGGGTTTGCTCCGCAAGCGAGAAACACAGCTTCCATCAGTGCAGTTTTGCCGGAGCCGTTAGGGCCGACGATGACATTAATCCGGCTTAGGCCGGAGAGTGTCTCTTTAACAAAGCACCTGAAATTAGCAATCGAGATTTCGCTAAACATTTTTGTGTTCCTGCGTGGTCTTGCGAATTGTAGCTGCGAGTCTTGGGTGGAACGTATGACGATTTGCTTCCCTTGGCACCTTTCGATTGTTCCTCATAGCCATATGCGAAGGTGGGGGGGTTGACACGAGGGGCAGGAGTTGTGACGCTATAGGCACTCCTTAGGCACTTTAGAGGCACTTATGGGACGAAGTGAACAGGCCAGCAAGCGGGTGGAATCCCTGCGGGTACGGCTCGACCCGAGCATGATGCGTCGCTTTGAAGCTGTCGCCGCCGAACGGGGCATTGCGCCATCTACCTTGGCGGCATTTGTTCTCGCCGAGTACGTTTGCGACCGGGAACGAACGGTGATGCAGACGGTTTACATGAACGAGGAAGGGGCCGTGATTTCTAGGAAGAAATCCGGCTAGGGGTATGGCGGAAGGTTCGAGCTCGAATGCCTTGCTCTGGACACTGGATGAGACAGGCCAGCAATTGGGCGGTGTATCAAAGAGCACCGTGCGCCGGCTTATTCACTCGGGCGACCTGGCATCGGTACGGGTCGGTTTGCGATTGCTCCGGGTGCCGGCCGAGTCGGTTCGGGCCTACATCGCACGCATGGCGGTCGGGGGTCAGTTCTCGGGGCGAAATGTGTCAGAAGGCGTTGTATCGGTGGCCGAGGAAGCGCAGAATTTGCGGCGCGCGGAGTCGGTAGCGTGTGGGGAGATTGAGCCATGCCATACCGACGCAAGGATTCGCCGTACTGGTGGATCAAATACACCGACGCAAGCGGCAAACCAGCTTACGAATCTACTGGCACAACTGACCGCAAGGAAGCGGAAGCACTCGAAGCAAAGCGGCGCCTTGAAGCGCACCAGCAGCGGAAGTGGGGCATCCAGCCCGAGCACACTTTCGACGAGTTGATGGTTCGCTACATCACGGCCACGCGTGACGAGATGCGGAGCCCCGAACGGGTTGCGTTCGCAGTGAGTAAGTTGCAGCGTGTCTTTTCCGGCCGGATCATGGAACGCCTTCGGCGCTCCGATGTTTCGGCCTACATCGACATGCGAAAGAAGGAAGGAGTTGGACCGGCGACCATCAATCGCGAGCTGGACGTGCTTTCAGCGGCCGTGAATTACGCTCGCAAGCGGTGGGACTGGGAGATGAGCAACCCCTGTTCGGGGATGTCTCTCAAGGAACCGGAAGGCCGTTTGCGTTGGATCAGTCGTGCCGAGGCTGACGCGCTGATTCGGGAAGCGGAGAAGGATGCAAGATCGCCGCACCTGGCGGACTTCATTCGATTGGCGCTGAATACGGGGTGCCGGAAGAATGAATTGCTGAGGTTGTCGTGGGATCGGGTCGACCTGAAGGATGGTCGGCTCTACCTGGAGCCTGAGCACACCAAGAGCGCTAGGCGTCGGGTTGTACCGCTGAACGAGGAGGCGCGAAGGGCGCTGTTGGGTCGTGCCCGCTTTCGTGCGGAGTTCTGCCCGGGTTCGACCTGGGTGTTTGCGCACAAGAGCGGCGAGCGGGTGCAGTACATGCAGAACGGCTTTCAGGGGGCCTGCAAGCGGGCCAAGGTCGAGCGGTTCAGGGTTCATGACCTTCGGCACACCTGCGCCTCTTGGATGGTGCAGCAAGGCGTTCCGCTGATGGAAGTGCGGGATGTTCTCGGGCACTCGACGATTGAGATGACCGAACGCTATGCGCACCTGGCGCCGGAGAAGCTGAGAGCCGCGGTCGGTGTGCTGGATCGGTTACGAACCGGTTACGCCGAGCGGGAAAGGGGTCAAGGGGTTAGGTAGACCCTTGAATTGAATGGTCGGGGCGAGAGGATTCGAACCTCCGACTCCTGCGTCCCGAACGCAGTACTCTACCAGGCTGAGCTACGCCCCGACGGCAGGTTGGTAGCAAGGAAGGACTTTGCGGGAAAGGGCCGCAAGGCGCGGCCCGGATAATCATCCTTGCTGGCATCGCGATGGTCAGAAGCTTCGTTGCACCGCGAAGTCCGCCAATTGTAGCAGTGTTTCCCGGAAGTTTGAATCCGGCAGCGGTTCCAACGCCGCCTTGGCCCGGGCTGCTTCGGCGATGCCATGCTCGCGCGCCGCTTCGAGCGCACCGCTCTCGCGCACGGCGGCAAGCACTTCCGCAAAGCGCTCGCCGCTGCCGTTCTCGATGGCATCGCGTACCAGCGCCGCCTGCGGCGCGCTGCCATGGTGGATGACGTGGATCAGCGGCAGCGTCGCCTTGCCCTCGGCCAGATCATCCCCGAGATGCTTGCCGGTCTCGGCTTCCTTGCCCGAGTAATCGAGCACGTCGTCGATGAGCTGGAACGCGGTGCCGATGTGCGTGCCATAGCCAGCCAGCGCCTCCTCGACCGCCGGACTCGCTTCGCCGAGGATGGCACCGAGACGACCGGCAGCCTCGAACAGCTTGGCCGTCTTGTAGCGAATCACCTGCAGGTAGGCATCGACGCCGACATCGGCATTCCTGCAGTTCATGAGCTGCAGGACTTCACCCTCGGCGATGACGTTGGTTGCATCGGCAAGCACCTGCATGATGCGCATGCTGCCGGCGCCGACCATGATCTGGAACGCGCGCGAATACAGGAAGTCCCCCACCAGCACGCTGGCCGGGTTGCCGAACACGGCGTTCGCCGTCTCGCGTCCGCGTCGCAGCGACGACTCGTCAACCACGTCGTCGTGCAGCAGCGTCGCCGTATGGATGAACTCGACCACGGCTGCAAGTTCGTGGTGGCGGGTACCGCGGTAGCCGCAGGCACCGGCCGCCAGCAGCACCAGCGCCGGCCGCATGCGCTTGCCGCCGGCGGAGATGATGTACTCGGCGACCTGGCGCACCAGCACGACTTCGGAATGCAGGCGCGCACGCACGACGTCGTCGACGGCCCGCATGTCCGCGGCGATCGGCGCGTAAAGACTGGCGATATTCACTTCGTTAACCGAATGCGGAACAAAGTGCCGATGCTATCAGAGGCGCGGCCGCGATACATTGCGCCGCCTCAGCCGCTGCGGGCGGTGAGGAGCGCCTTTACCTGGGGCCATTGGCGCCGGCTGACCGGGAGCCGCTCGGCGACGGACGCGTCCGCGAAGCGCCGCCGCGCGAGCTCG
>CAYTFA010000004.1:0-15923 GCA_964436755.1 uncultured Rhodocyclaceae bacterium
CGGTCGCCGGCTACGACGGCATGCACCTGATCGCCGAGGTGCTGAAGAAGACCAATGGCAACACCGATGCCGACAAGTTCGTCGAGGCGGCCAGGGGCATGAGCTGGATGAGCCCACGCGGCAAGATCAGCATCGATCCGGCCACGCGCGACATCGTGCAGACGCTCTACGTGCGCAAGGTTGAGAAGGTCGGCAGCCATTTGCAGAACGTCGAGTTCGACCAGATCGCCGACTTCAAGGACCCCGGCAAGCAGTAAGGCGCCCCCGCGCGGCCGGGGCACCAAGACCCCGGCCGGCCGTTCCCCAGGAGAACTCCATGACCGTCATCTTCGATGGCATCGCTTCGGGCTTGCTGCTGTTCCTGATCAGCGTCGGCCTCTCGGTGACGCTCGGCCTGATGAATTTCGTCAATCTGGCGCATGGCTCCTTCGCCATGCTCGGCGGCTATGTCGGCGTGGTGCTCCTCAACCGTTACGGCATACCTTTCCTTGCCGCGCTGCCGATCGCCACGCTCGCCTCGGCGCTGGTCGGCGTCGCGCTCGAGCGCACGCTCTACCGTCGCCTATACCGGGCCTCGCACCTCGACCAGGTGCTGTTCTCGATCGGCCTCGTGTTCATGTCGATCTCGGTTGCACACTACTTCTTCGGTGCCCAGCAGCAGCCGCTGCAACTGCCCGCGATGCTGACCGGCCAGATCAACCTGCCCGGCCTCGACATCGGCATCTATCGGCTGTTCCTGATTGTCATCGGCCTAACCATCGCGTTCGGCCTGCAGTGGATGATTGCCGGCACCCGCTTCGGTGCCCAGCTGCGTGCCTCGGTGGATAATCCGCGCACGGCGCGCGGCCTCGGCATCGACGTCGATCGCGTTTTCGTGCTCACCTTCGCGCTGGGTTCGGCGCTGGCCGGGCTCGGCGGCGCGCTGGGCGTGGAGATGCTGGGACTCGACCCGGAATTCCCCGTCAAGTACATCGTCTATTTCCTCATCGTGGTGGCCGTCGGCGGCAGCGGCAACATCAAGGGATCGCTCTACGCCTCGCTGATCATCGGCATCTGCGACGTCGCCGGCAAGTACTACGTGCCCCAGGTCGGTGCCTTCGTCATCTATGCGGTGATGGTAGTCACGCTGATCTTCCGGCCCCAGGGACTTTTCGGCCGCACCGCCGCGAAATAGGACAGCCATGACCACAGCCACTTTCGCCGGCTTCGACCCCACCCCGCTGCAGCGGCAGGCACGCTGGAAGCGTGCCGAGTACGCCTTCTGGCTGATACCCGTCGCGGCCTATTTCGGTTTCACCGAGCAGCTCGCCCTGCTCTCGCAAATGGCCATCACGGCACTGTTCGCCGTGTCCCTCGACCTCATTCTTGGCTACGCGGGCATCGTCTCGCTCGGTCACGCCGCCTTCTTCGGCATCGGCGCGTATGCGGCGGGGCTGATGGCCACGCATGGCTGGAACGAGCCGCTGACGGGGCTGGCCGGCGCCGCGCTGGCTGCAGGCGCGGCCGGCCTGCTGACCAGCTTCCTCGTGCTGCGCGGCAGCGACTTGACGCGCCTGATGGTCACCCTCGGCGTCGCCCTGATGCTGTTCGAGATGGCCAACAAGCTGACCGGGATCACGGGGGGCGTCGATGGTCTGCAGGGCATCGAGATGAAGCCCATCCTCGGCCTGTTCCCGTTCGACCTCTATGGAAAGACGGCCTACATCTATGCCGCGCTGGTGCTGTTCGCGCTGTTCTGGCTGGCCCGCCGCATCGTGCATTCGCCCTTTGGCCTCGGTTTGCGGGGAATCCGGCTCAACATGGCGCGCATGCCGGCGCTCGGCGCACCCGTGAATGCGCGCCTGGTCGGCGTCTACACATTCGGCGCGGCCTACGCCGGCGTCGCCGGCGCGCTGCTGACGCAAACCACGCAATTCGTTTCGATCGATGTGCTTTCCTTTCCCCGCTCCGCCGAACTGCTGCTGATCCTGGTGCTCGGGGGCACGGGCAGCCTCTACGGCGCGCTGATCGGCACTGTGGTGTTCATGACTGCCCATCACCTGCTGTCCGACATCAACCCGCAATACTGGCAGTTCTGGCTGGGCGCCCTGTTGGTCGTCGTCGTGCTGTTCGCCCGCGATGGTGTGATGGGGGGGCTACGCGCGGTGGGGCGCCGGCTTCCCGGAGCCATGAAATGAGCCACGCCCTGCAGACCCGCAACCTGGTCAAGCGATTCGGCGGCTTCGTCGCCACCAACGACGTCACCTTGAATGTCGAGGCCGGCGCGCGCCATGCCCTGATCGGCCCCAACGGGGCCGGCAAGACCACGCTGATCAACCTTCTTACCGGATTTCTCGAGCCCAGCGCCGGCACGGTGATCCTCAAGGGCGAGGACGTGACTCGTCTCGCCCAGCACCAGCGCGTCAAACGCGGCCTGGCACGCACCTTCCAGATCAACCGGCTGTTCTCTGAAATGACCGTGCTCGAATCGGTCACGCTTGCCGTCTGCGAGCGGCGCGGACTGGGTGCGCGCTGGTGGAATCCAGTCGGCAGCCATGTCGAAGCAATCGACGAAGCGGCGGGCCTGCTGGCCCAACTGCGCCTGCTCGACGTCGCCCACCACGAGACCCGCAGCCTGGCCTACGGCAAACAGCGCCTGATCGAGATTGCGCTGGCCCTGGCCGCCAAGCCCTCGGTGCTGCTGCTCGACGAGCCGGCGGCAGGCGTGCCCACCGGAGAGAGCCGCGAACTGTTCGAGACCATCGCCCAGTTGCCGCGCGAAGTGACCATTCTGCTCATCGAGCACGACATGGACCTCGTGTTCCGCTTTGCCGACCGCATTTCCGTGCTCGTCAACGGCGGCCTGGTGGTGGAGGACACACCGGAAGCAATCGCCAAGGACAAGCGGGTCAAGGAAGTCTATTTGGGGGAGGCACTCGATGGCTGAGTTGCTCAAGCTCGAAAACGTCTGGGCCGGCTACGGCGACGCCGTGGTGCTGGAGGACATTTCATTCTCGTTGGAGGCCGGCGGCAGCCTGGCCCTGCTCGGTCGCAATGGCATGGGCAAGACAACGCTGCTATCCACCCTGATGGGCGCCACGCAGCTAAAGTCCGGACACATGCACTTCGACGGACGCGACCTGGTGGTGGTCGCCGGCCATCGGCGGGCGCAGCTCGGCCTCGGCTGGGTTCCCCAGGAACGCGATATCTTCCCGTCGCTTTCGGTCGAGGAAAACCTTACCGTCGTTTCCCGCCCCGGACCCTGGAACCTGGAGCGCGCCTACGAGATGTTCCCCCGACTCATGGAGCGGCGCAGCAACATGGGCAACCAGCTCTCCGGCGGCGAACAGCAGATGCTTGCGCTGGCGCGCGCCCTGATGCTCAACCCCAAGCTGCTGCTGCTTGACGAGCCGCTGGAAGGCCTGGCACCGCTCATCGTGCAGGACCTGCTGCGCATCATCGGCCGCATGGTCGCCGCAGGCGACATGGCCATCATCCTGGTCGAGCAACATGCCCACCAGATCCTGCCGCTGACCAAGCAGGCGCTGGTCCTGGAACGCGGCCGGGTCGTCTACAACGGCGACAGCGACACATTGCGCGACGATCGCAGCCGCCTCGACAAGTGGCTGGGCGTCGGCGCCCACTGAGGAACACGACATGAAATCCATCGACATCATTCACGGCGAGCACCGCGCACTGGCTTCTGTGCTGCAGGGCCTGCGCTTCGTCGTCGGCGAGATCCGCGGCGGGCGGCTCAAGCCCGACTTCAGGCTGCTCAGCGCCATGGTCGATTACATCACCCAGGTGCCGGACAAGGTGCACCACCCCAAGGAGGACGACTACCTGTTTCCGGCCTTGCGCGCACGCTCCGCCGCGGCAGGCGGACTGATCGACACGCTGGAAGCCCAGCACACCGAAGGTTACAAGATGACGGCCGGCCTGCTGCA
The DNA here is from genome assembly GCA_964436755.1 of uncultured Rhodocyclaceae bacterium. Lineage (GTDB taxonomy): Bacteria > Pseudomonadota > Gammaproteobacteria > Burkholderiales > Rhodocyclaceae > Sulfuritalea. Next base: position 3,927 of record CAYTFA010000004.1, read on the forward strand.
GGCCCTGGTGCACTACCAGGCCATGGGCGACAAGGTTTTCTCCGAATTCGACGCCACGGTGCAGAACTACCTCGATTTCAGCTGGAAGCACCTCAACACGGAGGAAGGCGAGCTGCTGCCGCTGGCGCGCAGGGAACTGACGGCCGAGGACTGGAATGAAATCGACGCGGCCTTCGCCGCCAACTTCGATCCCTATTCCGGCGCGCAAGGTGAATTCGAAGACCTCTTCGGCCGCATCGTCGGCATGACGCCGGCGCCTTACGGGCTCGGCCCGTCGGGCACGGCTGCGGGATCGAGGTAGGCCACAGTCCGCCGCGGCCGTCGCACACCGGTCAGGCGCGCGACCGCGTCAGCCACTTGATGAGGATTTCGTAAAGGACTTCAGGCTTCACCGGCTTGGCAATGAAGTCGTTCATGCCGGCCGCCAAGCAACGTGCCTTGTCCTCGGCAAAGGCGTTGGCGGTCATCGCGACGATCGGTGTCGTCGCGTGCTGTGGCAGGCTGCGTATCTGCCGCGTTGCTTCGAGGCCGTCTAGGTTCGGCATCTGCATGTCCATCAGCACCATGTCGTAACGCACGTCGGTGGCAGCCTTGACGGCCTCGAGCCCGTCCGCGGCGACATCGACGATAAGGCCTGCATCGCGCAACAGCATCACCGCGATTTCGCGATTGATCGGTTCGTCTTCCGCCAACAGTACGCGCCGCCCGGCAAAGTCCTGCTTGAGCATCCCCTCGGGATCGGCTGCATCGGCCGCCACTTCTGCCGCCGAGGCCACTGCCTTGGCCAGGCGGGCCGTGAACCAGAACGTGCTGCCGACGCCGGGCGTGGATTCGCCTCCGGCCTGCCCGCCCATCAACTCGGCCAGCTTGCGCGCGATAGCAAGCCCAAGGCCCGTCCCGCCATACTTGCGCGTTGTGGAGTTGTCGGCCTGTTCAAACGCTTCGAACAGGCGCGGAATCGCCTCCGGCTCCACGCCGATGCCCGTATCCGCGACCTCAAAGCGGACGATCGCGCTGTCCGCCGCATCTTCGACCAGACGCGCCCGCAGGGTCACGCTGCCCCGCTCGGTGAATTTCACGGCGTTGCTCGCGTAGTTGAGCAGGGCCTGCTGCAGCCTGGTCGGGTCGCCGCGCAGGTGCAGGGGTAGCGCATCGATCTCGATGGCGAACCGTATCTGTTTGGCGCGGGCGCGTTCGCCCAGCATCGAGGCAACGTTGCCCAGCACGGAATCGACACGTACCGGCACGGTTTCGACGGCGAACTTGCCCGCCTCGATCTTCGACAGGTCGAGCACGGCATTGATGATCTCGAGCAGGTGCTCGCTCGCCGCTTCCAGCTTGTCGAGTTGCTGCCCCTGGGCAGCGCTGAGCCCACCGCGCCGGATCAGGTGCGCCATGCCGGTAATCGCGTTCATCGGCGTGCGAATCTCGTGGCTCATGTTGGCGAGGAATGCACTCTTGGCGACGTTTGCGGTTTCCGCCGCCTCCTTAGCCGTGGTCAGTTCGGCCGTGCGCCGCTCGACGAGCTCCTCGAGGTGATGCCGGTACTCGTCCAATTCGCCGTGGATGCGCTTCGCCTCGGTGATGTCGTCGTAGATGCCGACCAGGCCAATCACGGCACCCGTGCGGTCGCGCAGCGGCACCTTGGACGTGCGCAGCCAGAGGGGCCTGCCATCGGGCGCCGTCTGCGGCTCCTCATAATTGAGCTTGCCCGTCTCCGAATCGATTACATGCCGGTCATCCTGCCGGTACTGGTCGGCGTGGTCGGCCCACGCCAACTGATAGTCGCTGGCACCGATCAGATCGCTGGGATCTTCACGCCCGGCGTCGCGCGCGAACAGGGGATTGCAGCCCAGGTAGCGCAAGTCCCTGTCCTTCCAGAACACCCGGATCGGCGCCGCATCGATGATGGCCTGCAAGAGCCCCCGGGACTCGGTCAGCCGCTCTGCGAGCGCCTGCTTCTGTTCGCTCGTGTGGTCGGCGTCGAGCAGTGCCTGTCCAGCGGTGAATTTCAGGGCCACGATCGCATCGGCGAGGTCGTCGAACTCGTCGCGCTGGGCATCGGCCAGTATCGTCGCCGGCTGCGCGGAGTTGCGCAGTTCATGCGGGGTAATCTTGTTGAGCTCGTCGGCCAGTACCATCAGGCGGCGACGCACCACCGCGTGGTAGATGAGCAGCGAACTGACCACGACGAGCAATATCGCAATTCCGTGGCCGGCGAAGCTCACCGCGACATCCCGCTGGATCCGCGCCCGTTCGGTGCGCAGGTCGGTGATGAGGATCAAACTCCCGAGTTCATGCCGACGTCCGTCCTCGACGTGGACCAGGGGGAAGCTGCGCTCGACGATGTCGTCCGACAGCGTCTGCGATCCCGCGTGCATGTCCGGGGCCCCCTTTTGCGACAGGCGAACCGCCGAAATGCCCGGCAGGCGGGCAAATTCCCTCAGCTCGGCTTCGACATGGTCGCGGTCGAAGGCCCACAACCCCTTGACCAGCGAACCCATGGCGAAGCGGCCGATTGCGCCCAGGTTTGCGTCGACGCTTTCGAGCCGCTCGACGTAGCCGCGATAGGCCTCCCCGGCGGAAAACGCCAGCGCAGCAGCGCCGCCGACAATGATTGCCCACTTCAACAGGCGACGGGTTACCCGGCTGCGCAGCCCGAGAAATTCGAGCCGGGGTTCCGTCCTTCCCTCTCGCCTGCCCACGCTGCCTCCCGCTACTCCTGTTGGATTGCGGACAGTATCCGGTTGTAGCTGCCGTCCGCCTTCATTTCACGCAGCGCCTTGGCGATCTTGGGCACCTGCGCCTCGTGCTTCCTGTTCAGGTAAAGATACATGTCGACGTCCTTGAGGGTGGGTGCCACCGGAGCGATCGAGGACAGTCCCATGCTCTTCACCAGCGCGATGCCGTCGGCCCGCGTATAGAGCGCGAGGTCGACGCGCCCACCCTCCAGCATGCGGAACAACTGCTCCGGCTTTTCGACCTTGTTCACCACCCGTGCCGTCGTAGCATTGGCTTCGAACATCTTCCAGCCACCGATGAAGGCGACGCTGTAGGGCTTCAGGCTGTCCCAGCCATTGTCGAGCCGGATGGTGGCATCGCGCGCGAAGGCCACGAAGCTGATGCCGATGTAGCGCTCCGGTACCTGGATCAGGTTCGGATACTGGGCCGTCAGGCCGGCAACGCGCAATCCCTCGCCATCCACTTCGCCGAGGTTGGCGGCATGCAGCGAACGCTCGGACGGCAGGTTTACGAGGCGCAGTTCCAGTCCGGCGCGGCGAAAGGCCTCCTGCGAGAGATCCTGCAGCGCCCTGCGGTCAAGCGGGGTGTTGTTGGTGCTGATGGCAAGCGTCTGTGCCTGGGCAAGCCCGATGACCGCTGCGAGCAGAGCGCCCGGAATCCAGTGCGGAATTCTCATCGAAAATATCCTCCCGACTATTCGACGGTCACGCTCTTGGCCAGATTGCGCGGCTTGTCCACGTCGGTTCCCTTCACAAGGGCCACATGATAGGCCAGCAGTTGCAGCGGCACAACGTGAAGCACGGGCGACAGCAGGCCATAGTGCTCGGGCAACCTCAGCACGCTCACCCCCGGCTCGGCATCGACCGAGGAGTCGGCGTCGGCGAAGACATACAACTCCCCGCCACGGGCGGCGACTTCCTTCAGGTTCGACTTGAGCTTCTCGAGAAGTGCGTCGTTGGGCGCCACGCTGATCACGGGCATCTCGGCATCGACGAGTGCGAGCGGACCGTGCTTCAGTTCGCCCGCCGGATAGCCCTCGGCATGGATGTAGGAAATCTCCTTGAGCTTGAGGGCGCCTTCGAGCGCGATCGGGTAGTGATGGCCGCGCCCGAGGAACAGGGCATGATGCTTGTCGGCGAAGCGTCGCGCCCACTCCTGAATCCTGGCCTCGAGGTCGAGCACCTTCTGCACGGCAACCGGCAGGTGGCGCAGCGCCGCGAGGTAGTCCGCCTCCTGCCCCGAGTCCAGTCGTCCCGCCTGCCGGCCCAGGGTCACGGCAAGGAGGAACAGCGCAGCCAGTTGCGTCGTGAACGCCTTGGTCGAGGCGACACCGATCTCCGGGCCGGCCCGGGTGAGGAAGCGCAGCGCGCATTCGCGAACGATCGCTGACTCCGCAACGTTGCAGATGGCCAAGGTACGGCCCATGCCCAGCGAGCGTGCATGTTTGACCGATGCGAGGGTGTCGGCCGTCTCTCCCGACTGCGAGACCGCAACCACCAGCTGCTCCGGGTTCGGCACCGAATTCCGGTAGCGGTACTCGCTGGCAATCTCGACGCTGCACGGAATGCCGGCGAGTTGTTCGATCCAGTAGCGGGCCACGAGCCCGGCGTGATAGCTGGTCCCGCAGGCCAGGATCAGCACCGAGCGCACGCCCGAAAGCATCTCCGGTGCCGCGACACCGAACAGGTTGGGGCTCGCGGTCTGCGCGCCGCCGATCATCTCCAGCGTCGCGGCCAGTGCCTGCGGCTGTTCGAAGATTTCCTTCTGCATGTAGTGGCGGAATTCGCCCAGCTCCACGGCATCCGCCGAGAGCGTGCTTCGATGCACGGCGCGCTGATCCGGAATTCGCAGCGGTGCGCCGTCGGCCCCTGCCAGGCGGATGCCGTCGCGACGCAGCTCGGCCACGTCGCCATCCTCAAGGTAGACGATCTGCCGCGTCGCCTGCAGCAGGGCGGCAGCGTCCGACGCGGCATAATTCGCGCCCTCCGCCAGCCCGAGCAACAGCGGCGCGCCATGGCGCGCGACGACGACGCATTCTTCGCCTTCGCGTACGACGGCAATGGCGTAGGCGCCGACGAGGCGCCGCGTCGCCTGCTGTACCGCAGAGAACAGATCGGACGAGCCCTTCAGGGTGTGCTGCACCAGGTGCGCGATCACCTCGGTATCCGTATCCGAGGAGAACGCGTAGCCCGCGGCCAGGAGTTCCTGCCGGATCTCGGCGTAGTTTTCGATGATGCCGTTATGCACCACGGCAAGTCCGGCAGATACGTGGGGGTGGGCATTGCGCTCGGAGGGGACGCCGTGCGTAGCCCAGCGGGTGTGCGCAATGCCGATCTCCGCGCTCTGATCTTCGGCCTGGAGCGCCAGCTCGGCAACGCGACCTACGCTGCGCAGGCGCGCCAGCGCCGGTTGCAGCAGGGCAAGACCGGCAGAATCGTATCCGCGGTATTCGAGCTTGCGCAGACCTTCGACGAGCAGCGGCACGATGTTGCCGGTAGCGACGGCCGCGACGATGCCGCACATGGTTTCAGTCCTTTTTCGACTTTACCGGACGCTTCCACCCAGGCAGGGACACCTGCTTAGGACGCGACACGGTCAGGGTGTCAGGCGGCGCGTCGCGTGTCAGCGTGGTGCCGGCGCCGAGCGTGGCACCGCGCCCCACGGTCACCGGCGCCACGAGTTGCGTGTCCGAGCCGATGAAGACGTCGTCCTCGATGACGGTGCGATGCTTGTTGGCGCCGTCGTAGTTGCACGTGATGGTGCCGGCGCCGACATTGACATTGCGCCCTACCGTGGCATCGCCGACATAGGCGAGATGGTTGGCCTTCGAGTGCGCGGCAATGGCGGAATTCTTCACCTCGACGAAGTTGCCGATATGCACGTCCTCGGCAAGGGCAGTGCCCGGGCGCAGGCGAGCGAAGGGCCCGACCACACTGCCCGGACCGACCACCGCATCCTCGAGGACGCAGTGCGCCTTGACGCGTACGCCATCGCCGAGCACGACGCGGCCTTCGAACACGCAGCCGACGTCGATATAGACGTCGCGCCCGCAGACCAGTTCGCCGCGCACGTCGATGCGATCGGGATCGGCCAGAGTGACCCCGCCCTCCATCAGGCGCTCGGCGATTTCACGCTGGCAGACGCGCTCGAGCCGGGCGAGCTGGACCTTGCTGTTGATACCCTCGGTCTCCCACGCCGCGTCCGGCATCGCCGTAACGACGGGCATGCCTTCGGCGACGGCCAGGGCGACGATGTCGGTGAGGTAGTACTCGCCCTGCGCATTGCGGTTGCCCAGGGTCGGCAACCAGCGCACCAGGGCGCTGGTCGGCGCGACGAGGATGCCCGTGTTGATCTCGGCTATCGCCCGCTCCGCATCGTCGGCGTCCTTTTCCTCGACGATGCGTACGACGCGGCCATCGGCGCGCACGATGCGGCCGTAACCGTGCGGATTGTCGAGGCGCGCCGTAAGCAGGCCAAGGCAGCGGTCGCCGGCACTCTCGAGCAATCGATGCAGGGTCGCCGCGCGAGTCAGCGGCACATCCCCATACAGGACGAGCGTCGGCGCAGACGGCGTGCCGTTCAATACCGGAAGGGCCTGCAGCACGGCATGCCCGGTGCCGAGCTGCGGTTCTTGCCGCACCCAGTGCAGATCGGGTGCATCCAGTGCCTCGCGCACCCGCTCACCGCCGTGGCCATATACGACACAGATGCGGGCCGCACCCAGCGCGCGTGCCGTGTCGATCACATGGGAAAGCAGCGGACGCCCCGCCAGCGGATGCAATACCTTGGGCAGGTCGGAGTGCATCCGCCTGCCCTGCCCCGCGGCGAGGATGACGACGTTCAAGGCCGGCTCAGCGCGGCAGGACGGAGGAACCCATCAGGTACTGGTCGACGCTGCGTGCGCATTGGCGCCCTTCGCGGATGGCCCAGACGACCAGCGACTGGCCGCGCCGCATGTCGCCCGCGGCAAACACGCCGGGCACGCTCGTCGCGTACGCATCCGCGCCCTCGGTCGAGGCGCGCGCATTGCCGCGGGTATCCTTGTCGATGCCGAATGCATCCAGGATGCCGCCCACCGGGCTGACGAAGCCCATGGCAAGGAAAACGAAGTCGGCCCTGATCTCGAACTCGGATCCCGGCACCTCGCTCATCCGCCCGTCCTTCCACTCGAGGCGCACGGCCTTGACCGACTTGAGAACGCCCTTCTCGCCGACGAACGCCTTGGTGCCGATGGACCAGTCACGCTCGCAGCCCTCGTCGTGGGACGACGAGGTACGCATCTTGAGCGGCCAGTAGGGCCAGGTCAGCGCACCGTCTTCCTGTTCCGGAGGACGAGGCAGCAACTCGATCTGGGTGATCGACGCGGCACCATGGCGGTTCGACGTGCCGACGCAGTCCGAACCGGTGTCGCCACCGCCAATCACCAGTACATGCTTGCCCTTGACGTTGATGGGGTTCGGGCGGTCGCCGGCGACCTCCTTGTTCTGCGGAATGAGAAACTCCAGCGCGAAATGCACCCCTGCCAGTTCGCGGCCCGGCACCGGCAGGTCGCGCGGGCTTTCGGCGCCTCCGGCGAGCACGACCGCGTCGAACTCCTTCTTCAGTTGCGCTGGCGTCACGGTCTTCGTCGCGTCATTGACAATTCCTGCCGGCAGCTTTGCCGCGGTGACCATGGTGCCGGTGACGAACTTGACCCCTTCGGCCTTCATCTGCGCCGCGCGCCAGTCGATGAGCCGCTTGTCGAGCTTGAAGTCGGGAATCCCGTAGCGCAGCAGACCGCCAATGCGGTCGTTTTTCTCGAATACCGTCACCGCGTGTCCGGCGCGCGCCAGCTGCTGGGCAGCGGCAAGGCCGGCAGGGCCGGATCCGACGACGGCGACCTTCCTGCCCGTCTTCTTCGCTGCCGGCTGCGGCACGACCCAGCCGTTCTCGCCCGCCTTGTCGATGATCGCGCGCTCGATCGACTTGATGCCGACCGGGGTCTGCGGAATGTTGAGCGTGCAGGCCGCTTCGCACGGGGCCGGGCAGACGCGGCTGGTGAATTCCGGGAAATTGTTGGTCGAGTGCAGCGTGTCGATGGCTTCACGCCAACGTCCGCGATAGACGAGATCGTTCCAGTCCGGAATCAGGTTATTGACGGGGCAGCCGTTGTTGCAGAAGGGAATGCCGCAGTCCATGCAGCGCGCGCCCTGGCGGCTCGCCAGTTCGTCGGTCAGGTGCGGAACGAACTCGCGGTAATGGCTGACGCGCGTCTGCGCCTTCTCGTAGGTATCCGGGACGCGCTGGAATTCGAGGAATCCGGTCGGCTTGCCCATTACGCTGCCTCCTTGAGACGGGCCGCTTCCAGCTCCTTGAGCGCACGCCGATATTCGTTGGGAAAGACCTTGACGAACCTGCCGCGTGCCTTGGCCCAGTCGGCGAGGATTTCGCGCGCACGTTCGCTGCCGGTCAGCCGCGCGTGCTCCTCGATCATCTGCTTGAGCTGCGCCTCGTCGCTGCGGCCGCGATGGCGCGTACCGTCGGCGGCCTGCTCGGTTTCGGCGAGAACCTTTTCGAGAGCCACCATGCTGAGGTTGCAACGTTCGGCAAAGCGGCCGTCCTCATCATAGATGTAGGCAATGCCACCGGACATGCCGGCGGCGAAATTGCGCCCGGTCAGGCCGAGCACGGCCACGGTACCGCCGGTCATGTACTCGCAGCCGTGGTCTCCGGTGCCCTCCACCACTGCCTGCGCGCCGGAATTGCGCACGCAGAACCGCTCGCCGGCCACCCCGCGGAAGTACACCTCGCCTTCGGTGGCGCCATAGAGCACGGTATTGCCGACGATGATATTCTCGCGCGGATTGCCGCGGAAGCCCTGCGGCGGACGCACTACGATACGACCGCCCGAGAGCCCCTTGCCGACATAATCGTTGGCATCGCCGACGAGATCCAGCGTGATGCCGCGCGCCAGGAAGGCGCCGAAGCTCTGTCCGGCCGTGCCGGTGAAATTGACGCTGATGGTACCGTCGGGCAGCCCATCCGCCCCCTTGCGGCGCGCGACTTCGCTGGCGAGCATGGTGCCGACCGTGCGATTCCGGTTGCGAATCGCCGTCTCGATCACTACCTTCTCGCCGCGTTCGAGCGCCGGCGCCGCCTTGGCGATGAGCTCGTGGTCCAGCGCTTTCGATAGTCCGTGGTCCTGCTCTTCGCAGTGATACATGGCAACGCCCGGCACGTCCGGCTGTCGATAAAAGATGCGCGAGAAGTCCAGCCCCTTGGCTTTCCAGTGGTCGATGCCCTTCTTCATGTCGAGCAGGTCGGAACGGCCAATCAGTTCGTCGAAGCTGCGGATACCCATCTGCGCCATGAGCTCGCGGGCTTCCTCAGCGACGAAGAAGAAATAGTTGACGACGTGCTCGGGCTGTCCGGCAAAGCGGCGACGCAACACGGGATCCTGGGTGGCGACGCCGACCGGGCAGGTGTTGAGGTGGCACTTGCGCATCATGATGCAGCCTTCGACCACCAGGGGTGCCGTGGCGAAGCCGAACTCGTCGGCGCCGAGCAGGGCGCCGATGACCACATCGCGACCGGTCTTCATCTGGCCGTCGGCCTGTACCCGGATGCGCCCGCGCAGCCGGTTGAGCACCAGGGTCTGCTGGGTCTCGGCGAGGCCCAGCTCCCACGGTGTGCCAGCGTGCTTGATCGAGGAAATCGGCGACGCACCGGTGCCCCCGTCATGGCCGGCGATCACGACGTGGTCGGCCTTGGCCTTGGCGACGCCGGCGGCTACCGTGCCGACACCGATTTCCGACACCAGCTTGACCGAGATGCCGGCACGCGCATTGGCGTTCTTCAGGTCGTGGATCAGTTGTGCCAGATCCTCGATCGAGTAGATGTCGTGATGCGGCGGCGGCGAGATGAGGCCGACCCCTGGCACCGAGTGACGCAGGAAGCCGATGTACTCGGACACCTTGTGCCCTGGCAACTGGCCGCCTTCGCCGGGCTTGGCGCCCTGGGCCATCTTGATCTGGATCTGGTCTGAATTCACCAGGTATTCGGCGGTAACGCCGAAGCGGCCCGAGGCGACCTGCTTGATCGCCGAGCGCAAGCTGTCACCGGCCGCGAGCGGCATGTCCCGCTCGATGCGGGTCTTGCCGATCACGCTGGCGAGCGTCGCGCCGGCCGTCACCGGCGTGAAGCGCATGCGGTCTTCGCCGCCCTCGCCGGTATTCGACTTGCCGCCGATGCGGTTCATGGCGATTGCCAGCGTGGTGTGCGCCTCCGTCGAGATCGAGCCAAGGGACATGGCGCCGGTGGCGAAGCGCTTGACGATTTCCTTCGCCGGCTCAACCTGGTCGAGCGGAATGGGCTTCGCGGCAGAACGTATCTCGAACAGGCCCCGCAGCGTCATGTGGCGCGAGCTCTGGTCATTGATCAGCCGCGCGTACTCCTTGTACGTATCGTACTTGCCGGAGCGCGTCGAATGCTGCAGCTTGGCGATCGCATCGGGGGTCCACATGTGGTCTTCGCCGCGCACGCGGAAGGCGTATTCGCCGCCGCAGTCGAGCATCCCGTCGAGAACGGGACTGCCGCTCCATGCCTCGGCATGCGTGCGCAGCGCCTCCTCGGCCACTTCCTTGAGGCCGATGCCCTCGACCTTGGTCGGAGTGCCGGTGAAGTACTTGCGTACGAGGTCGGACGAAAGGCCGATGGCCTCGAAGATCTGCGCGCCGCAGTAGGACTGGTAGGTCGAGATGCCCATTTTGGACATGACCTTCATCAGGCCCTTGTTGATGGCCTTGACGTACTTCTTCTGCGCCTCGTAGGGCTCCGGCTTGCCGGGCAGTTGCGGTGCAATCGCGGCAATGCTGTCGAATGCCAGCCACGGATGGATGGCCTGGGCGCCGTAGCCGGCGAGCGTGGCGAAATGATGCACCTCGCGCGCCGCACCCGTCTCGACCACCATGCCACAGGAAGTGCGCAGGCCGACGCCGACGAGGTGCTGATGCACCGCCGAGCACGCCAGCAGTGCGGGAATCGGCGCCCGTTCGCGACGGACCCCGCGGTCGGAAAGGATCACGACGTTGTAGCCGGACCCCACGGCCCGTTCCACTCGCATGCATACGTCGTAGAGGGACTCCGCCATCCCGGCGCTGCCGCCGGCGGCAGGCGTCGTGATGTCGATCACGATCGGACGGAAGGTTCCGTCGGAAAGATCGTCGATCTTCTTCAGCTTTGCCATGTCGGCAGGCGTAAGTACAGGCTGGTGCACCTCCAGGCGCGGCGTCGGTTCCTTCTCGTCGATGCCGAGCAGGTTCGGATTCGGACTGACCAGCGAAATCAGCGACATGACGATTTCCTCGCGGATCGGGTCGATCGGCGGATTCGTCACCTGGGCGAACAGCTGCTTGAAATAATTGAACAATGGCTTGGCGCGGTTGGAGAGCACCGGCAGCGGACTGTCGTTGCCCATCGCCCCGGTCGCTTCCTCGCCATTCGTCGCCATCGGCTCGAGGATGAACTTGAAGTCCTCCTGCGTATAGCCGAACGCCTGCTGCACGCGCAGCAACGGGGCGGCCGCCTTGGACGCGGTCTTCACCTCCGGCAGGTCGTCGACGAAATAGCGCGACTGGCGAATCCATTTGCGGTACGGCTTCGCCGTCGACATCGTGCGCTTGAGCTCGGCGTCGTCGATGATGCGCCCCTGCTCGAGGTCGATGAGGAACATCTTGCCCGGCTGCAGGCGCCACTTCTTGACTATGCGCTCCTCCGGAATAGGCAGCACACCGATTTCGGAAGCCATGACCACGAGGTCGTCGTCGGTAACGAGATAGCGCGCCGGACGCAGGCCGTTGCGGTCGAGCGTGGCTCCGATCTGGCGGCCGTCGGTGAACGCCACCGCCGCGGGTCCGTCCCATGGCTCCATGAGCGCCATGTGGTACTCGTAGAAGGCGCGCCGCTCCTCGTCCATCAGCGGGTTGCCCGCCCATGCCTCGGGAATGAGCATCATCATGGCGTGGGCCAGGCTGTAGCCGCCCATCACCAGCAGCTCGAGCGCATTGTCGAACGAGGCGGAATCGGACTGGCCGTCATAGATCAGCGGCCAGATCTTTTCCAGGTCCTCGCCAAGCACCGGTGACGAGATGCCATGCTCACGGGCGCGCATCCAATTGACATTGCCGCGCAGGGCATTGATCTCGCCGTTGTGGGCAATCATGCGGAACGGGTGGGCCAACTCCCAACTGGGGAAGGTGTTCGTCGAGAAGCGCTGGT
>CAYTFA010000005.1:0-15446 GCA_964436755.1 uncultured Rhodocyclaceae bacterium
ACTGGCGCTCGCCGATCGGCACGGCGAAGCCCTTGCGCTTGGGCAGGATCACGCCAACCGGGCAGATCTGCGCAGCGCGATCGGTCACTGCAAAGTCGGTATCGGCCAGCCGGCCCGACTCGCTGTTGATATGGACCTTGCGGCCGAGCAGGCCGCGGCCGCCCATGGCGAATACGTTCTTCTTGTCCACCTCGCGCGACGCGGTGACGCACAGGCTGCACATGATGCAGCGATTGAAGTCGAGCAGGACGTCGGGGTGCGAGGCATCCACTGGACGGTCCGGGTAGAACATGTCGAAATGCGGCGACATCATCCGCAGTTCGTAGGCCGTGGCCTGCAGCACGCAATTGCCGCTCTTTTCGCACGACGGGCAGAAGTGGTTGCCTTCGGCGAACAGCATCTGCAGCAGGGTGCGCCGCTTGTCGTCGAGCTCGGCGCTGCGGTTCTCCACGCTGGCGCCGGACTGGGCCTGCAGGGTGCAGGCGGAGCCGAGCCGGCCGTTAACCTTGACCGTGCACAGCTTGCAGGAGCCGTGGGCAGGAAAATCAGGGTGCCAGCAAAGGTGCGGAATGTAGGCGCCCGCGGCCTTTGCTGCCTGCATGATGGTCTGTCCCGGGGTGAACGGGATTTCCTCGTTGTCGAGCAGGAAGGTGAGGGGAGCGTTCATGCGTCGGCCTCGTTGGTGAGATGGGCGCCGGCATCGTCGCGGCCGGTCATCTGCCGCGCCTGCGACAGGGCCGCGTCGAGATCGAAGGCCGGCTCGTATTCGAGCGACATCAGGCGTCGCTCGTAGGCGGGGCGGAACTTGTTGAGGGTGTCGAACATCGGATTGCAGGCCGAATTGCCCAGGCCGCAATGGCTGGCGCCCTGCATCAGCCGATGCAGCTTGAACAACTCGTTGATGTCGTAGGGCGAGCCGTGCCGGCGGGCGATCTTGTCCATGATGTTGCGCACCAGCGTGGTGCCGACCCGGCAGGGCGTGCAGAACCCGCAGGACTCATGGGCGAAGAAGTGGGCGAAATTGCGCGCTACCTCGAACATGTCGCGCGATTCGTCGAAGACCATCAGCGCGCCGGCCGTGGGCAAGTCCTCGAAGGCGATGCGGCGGTCGAATTCCTCGGCGGCAACGCAAATCCCCGAGGGCCCCGAAACCTGTGCCGCGAGCGGATTGCGCGCGCCGCAGTCGACCAGTACCTGGGCCACGGTAACGCCGAAGGGGTACTCATAGAGCCCGGGCCGTTCGCAGTCGCCGCTGACCGATAGGATCTTCGTCCCCGACGACTGGCGGGTGCCGATGGCGGCGAACCACTCGCCGCCGTGCAGCGCAATCAATGCGGCACTGGCGAAGGTTTCGACGTTGTTGACGATGGTCGGCTGGTCGAGATAGCCGTTGGTCACCGGGAAAGGCGGGCGGTTGCGCGGCGTACCGCGCTTGCCTTCGAGCGACTCGATCAGCGCGGATTCCTCGCCGCAGACATAGGCACCGGCGCCCAGATGGATTTCGATGTCGAAATCGAAGCCGGAAGTGCCGAGAATGGAGCGGCCGAGCAAACCTGCCTTGCGACGGCGCTCAAGCGCCTGCTGCAGTGGGTCGAGCAGGTAGCGGTATTCGCCGCGCAGGTAGATGAAGCCGCGGCTGGCGCCGATCGCGTACGCCGCCACCGTCATGCCCTCGGCCACGAGGTCAAAATGCGAGGTCAGCAGCACGCGGTCCTTGAAGGTGCCGGGCTCGCCCTCGTCGGCATTGCAGACGACGACGCGGGTCTGACCGGCCTTGAGCGGGGCATTGCGGCAGGCTTCCCATTTCATGCGGGTAGAGAATCCGGCGCCGCCACGACCACGCAGGTTCGATTTTCGCATTTCGTCGAGCATCGCCAGCGGGCCGGCCATGCCGGCCGGCAGCGATTCCTTGACCGAGCGGTGGTTCGAGGCCTCGGTGCCGTCCGCGTTGGCGCGCGCCAGCGCGGCCTTGAGCGCCGAGCCGGCGGCGAAGTTGCCGCCGAGCAGGATGTCCGCACGGCGCACGTTGTCCTCGACCTTGAACCACTCGGCCGGCCATTCGGCCAGCGGCACCTGGCCGCGGATCAGGCCGGCCATCTGCTCGACGCGGTCAAGGGTCATGCGCGTGATGGCGCGGTAATTGACGAGTACGGCGGGTCCCTGGTCGCACATTCCGGTGCAGGACGTGGTGTTGACGCTGACCAGGCCGTCTTCGGAGACGCGCCCGGGCTCCAGCCAGAGCTTCTTGCACATGGCGTCCATGAGGTCGGCGTTGCCGAGCATGCGGTCGGTGATGTTGTCCGACCACAGCACGCAATAGCGGCCGCGCGGCCGCGTGTGGAAGAAGCTGTAGAAGGCTGCCGTGCCGCTCACCTGGGCACGCGGCCAGCCGACACCTTCGGCGATGCGGGTCAGCGTTGCGGGGGAAAGCCAAGTCAGTTGTTCCTGCGTCTCGCGCAGGATCTGCACCAGGCGGGTGCCGTCGCGGCGGTGGCGTTCGAGGACGGCGTCGATCACGGCATTGTCGGACATGCGTATGACCTCGTTCAAGGGCGGAGAAACCGCCTCTAGTGCGGTGCAGCATAGCCCGCTTTCGCCCTTGGCGCTTAATCTGCGTCAACCTTTGGCGAGATTCGCCGGCCGCGTGCCGGACCGGGCTCTGATAGCATCGGCGCCGGCCCTGGCCGTACCCGGCCGTCTTGCGGAAAGGCGAACAACCATGGAACGCATAACGATCTCCCTCGACGCGGAACTGGCGGCGGAATTCGACCGCCTCATCGCCGAACGTGGCTACCGGAACCGCTCCGAGGCAGTAAGGGATCTCCTGCGGGCGCGTCTCGAGGAGGCGCGGCGTGAACGCGGTGCGGCAACCCACTGCGTCGCCAACCTGTCCTACGTATATAACCACCACGAGCGCGACCTCGCCGAGCGGCTGACGGAGTTGCAGCACGGCCGCCACGACCTTACGGTGGCGACCATGCACGCCCACCTTGACCACGAAAACTGCCTGGAAAGCGTCATCCTGCGCGGTGCTACGGCGGCAGTGCGCGGCTTTGCCGATGCCTTGATCGCCGAGCGCGGCGTGCGCCACGGGCAACTCAACCTGGTCGACGTCGAGATCGACGCCGGACGCGGGCATACACACGGCTATGTTCCGGCCGGCCGCGGCGCCACCCACGTGCACCTGAAGCCCAAGACCTGAGGTGGCCTGAGGTGGCGGTCGTCGACCATCTCGTCCTCGCCGCAGCCGACCTCGATGCCGGCGCGGCCTGGCTGGAAGGGCGCCTCGGGGTGCGTCTCGCCGCTGGCGGCCGGCATGTTCGGATGGGTACGCATAACCGGCTGCTGCGTTTGGGGGAGCGTCTCTACCTCGAACTCATCGCCATCGACCCGGAGGCAGCGGCGCCCGGGCGTCCTCGGTGGTTTGCGCTGGATCGGCTGCCCCTCGCCCGTGGCGACCGTCCGCGGCTCATCCACTGGGTGGCGCGCAGCACGGACATTTACGGCGATGCCGCGGCATGCACGGAGCCGCTCGGTGAAATCCTCGCCATGGAGCGGGGCGGTTATCGCTGGCGGATCACGGTTCCCGACGACGGTCACCTGCCCGGCGCCGGCCTCGTGCCGAGCCTCATCCAGTGGGACGTGCCGATCCATCCCGCGACCAGCCTGGCCGATGCGGGCTGCGCGCTGATGAAGCTCGAGGCCTACCATCCGCAGCCGGCATCGATCCGCGGCGCGCTGGACAGCCTCGGACTCGGGCGGCAGCTCGACGTGCACGCTGCCGACGATGGGCAGGCGCTGTTCGTCGCCTACCTGCGTACCCCGCTTGGCCTGGTGGAGCTCGATTGAGCCGTACCCACCCGGCCCGTCGCCGTTGATGCCCGTCAATACAAGTCCTGCAATTTGGTATAGCCTGCCGAACGGAAACGCACCCTGCGGGTGCGAAGAACTGCGGGAACCGCGATGAAGTCGGGATTGATCGGGCTGCTGGAGCGGCTGCACGGGTGGCGGCTGTGGTTCTCGTTTGCTCTGGCAACCGTCGTCGGCGCCGAAGTAATCGTGTCCTTGATGGACCTGCTGCTGATGGGGCAGGTCACCTGGGATTACCTGCTCACCGGTCTGGTTGCTGCCGGGGTGGTTGCGCCGCTCAGCCTGTTCCTGATGCACCGCCTGCTGGACGAACTGGCGACGCGGCGGCAGGCGTTCCTGACGCAGAGCGTCAATACTGCCGAGGCCAGGCTGCAGGTGGCGATGGATGCGTCGGACGAAGGCATCCTCATGGTGGCCGAAGACGGCCACGTCCTGTCCGCCAACCAGCGCTTCTTCGAGATGTGGCACGTGCCGCCGGCACTTGCGACGCGCGGCGAAGACCACGCGCTGCTGGGCCACGTGCTCGACCAGCTGACGGATCCGGACAGTTTCATCGCCGGCGTGCGGCGCCTTTACGGATCCGACGCCGAGGCGATCGATGTTCTCAACTTCAAGGACGGTCGGGTGTTCGAGCGCTTCACGCGCACGCTCCGTGTCGGCGAGCAGAACGGTCGAATCTGGTGCTTCCGGGACGTTTCCGAGCAGGCGCACACCCGCGAGGCGCTCGCGGAACGGGAGGAGTTGTACCGCGCGATCTTCAGCAGCGCCGGCGACGGAATCGGCCTCATCGACGTCGAGACTGCGCGCCTGATCGAGGTGAACGAGTCGAAGTGCCGGATGTTGGGCTATGCCCGCGAGGAGTTGATCGGGCAGCCGCTGGCGCTGATCCAGGCGGACATGGACGAGGCCGGTGTCCGCATGGCGATGGCGCGGGTCGTCGAACTGGGGCAGTTGGCATTCGAGAATCGGTACCGGCACCGGGACGGTTCGTTCGTGGATGCGCATGTGAGCACCTCGGTCGTCCGCCTCAAGGGGCGCGATTGCGTGATTGCGGTGGCACGCGACATCGGCGAGCGCAAGCGGGCCGAGGCGGCCCTGCAGGAGTCGCGCAACCTCCTGCAGTCGGTGATCGATACTGCGCCGGTGCGGGTGTTCTGGAAGGACCGCGACTCGATCTACCTCGGCTGCAACCCGGCGTTTGCAGCGGATGCCGGCAAGTCCGATGTAGGTGACGTCGTCGGACGCGACGACTTTGCCATGAGTTGGGCGGAACAGGCCGAGGCCTACCGCGCGGACGATCGTGCCGTGATCGAATCCGGCCTTGCCAAGCTGGCCTACGAGGAACCGCAGACGACGCCCGAGGGCCGCACGATCTGGCTCAGCACCTCGAAGGTTCCTTTGCGCAATGCCGCAGGGAATATCGTGGGCGTGCTGGGCATCTACGAGGACATTACCGAGCGCAAGCGCGCCGAGCAGAACCTGAAGCGAGCCGTCGAGGTCACCCGCGTCGTGCTGTGGGAAATGGATGTGCGCTCACGCACACTGCGCTTTGACCGGGCCCAACTGTCGCTGCTTGGCCTGCCCGCCGAAGACGGCCTTGGCACGTTCGACGCGTGGGTAGGGCGGCTTCATCCCGACGATGCGGACGGCTTCATGGTGCAGTTTGCGGCGGCCATGGCCCCCGGCGAGCCGGTGTTCGACATGGAATACCGGATGCGCGACGAGGCAGGCGCCTACCAGTGGATCAAGACGGTCGGCCGCGTGGTGCAACGTGGAACGGACGGCCAGCCCATCCTCGCGGTCGGCACGTCGATCAATGTCACGGAGCGGCGCCGGTTGCAGGAGGTCCTGGAAGCCAGCGAGGCACGATCGCGGGAACTCGCGACCCTGCTGCGCATGATGGCCGACAACGTGCCCGACATGATCTGGGCCAAGGATCTGCAAAAACGCTACCTGTTCGCCAACAAGGCCATGTGCCGGGACCTCCTGAATGCCGTCGATACCGACGAGCCGCACGGACGCACGGACATGTTCTTCGCGCTGCGGGAGCGTGCCAGCCATCCGACCGATGCGCAGTGGCATACCTTCGGCGAGCTGTGCCAGGACAGCGACGAGGCGACGCTGCAACAGAACCGGCCCTCGGTGTTCGAGGAGTCCGGCAATGTCAAGGGGCGCATGACGGTTCTCGAGGTGCATAAGGCGCCGTTCCTCGACGATGCGGGCCGGGTCATCGGCATCGTCGGTTCGGCGCGCGACATCACCGAGCGCAAGAAGCTGGACATGGAACTCGGACGGCACCGTGACCACCTGGAAGATCTGGTGCGGGAGAAGACCGAGGAGCTCCTGGCCACCGAAGCACGGGCCAGCCGTGTCCTTGAAGCCGCCGCGGACGGCCTTTTCGGCGTCGACACCGCGGGGCAGATTACGTTCATCAACCCGGCCGGGTGCCGGATGCTGGGTTACCCTGCGGAGAAGGTCGTCGGCCGGCAGGCCCACGCGCTGTTCCATCATGCCCACCCCGACGGGCGGACGTTTCCTGCGGCCGAGTGCCCCTTGTGCCATGCCTGGCGGGACGGGACCGACTCGCGCATGGATGACGCGACGTTCTGGACCGCCGACGGGGGCGCGCTGCCGGTCGCGGTCGCGACACGCCCCATGATCGAGGTGGGCCGGCTGGTCGGCGCCGTGGTGAGCTTCGTCGATACGAGCGTCCAGCGCGCTGCCACGGAGGCGCGGGAACGCGCGCTGGCGGCAGCGGAAAACCTGGCGCAAACGCGCAGCCAGTTCCTGGCCAACATGAGCCATGAAATCCGCACGCCGATGAACGGCATGCTCGGCTTCGCCCAGATCGGACTGCGCCACCACGACGATCCGGCAAAGGCGCGCACGGCCTTCGAACGTATCCTGGCGGCCGGCGACCAGTTGATCGGAGTCGTCAATGACGTGCTCGACTTCGCCAAGGTGGATTCAGGCAAGCTGGCGATCGAGCCGGCTGCCATGGACCCAGCGGAAGTCGCGCGGCGGGCGGGAGACCTGTTTGCCGAGCGGGCACGGGCGAAGGGACTGGTCCTGAGCGTCAGCCTGTCGCCGACCCTGCCTGCGCGCTGCATGGGCGACGCCTTGCGCCTGGGGCAGATACTCAACAACCTGCTGTCGAATGCGGTGAAGTTCACCGAAGCGGGTGCCGTCGAGTTGTCGGCCGCGCGTGAGGGCGATCACCTGCTGTTCCGCGTCATCGACTCGGGCATCGGCATGACGGAAGCCCAGATGGCGGCCTTGTTCAACCCCTTCCAGCAGGCCGACAGTTCGACGACCCGCCGCTACGGCGGCACCGGACTCGGGCTGGCGATCTGCAAGCGCCTGCTGGAGATGATGGCCGGCGACATCCACGTCGAGAGCGCTCCGGGGCGCGGCAGCCGCTTCGATGTCAGCCTGCCGTGCATTGACGTTGTCGCTGCGGATGGCGGAATGAACGCCGGGCAGGTCGCCCGCGCGGTCGGCAGGCCGCTCGCTGGCCTGTCGATCCTGGTGGCGGATGACGACGCGACCAGCCGCCACCTGCTGGAGATGGGGCTGGGTGAGCGGGGCGCACGCGTGACATCGGTTGGCGATGGCGAAGCGGCGGTCGAGCGCATTGCACAGGCAGGCGAGGGGGCGTTCGACCTCGTTCTGATGGATATCCAGATGCCGGTGATGGACGGCATCGAGGCGACCCGCCGCTTGCATGCGCTGGCCCCCCGACTGCCGGTAGTCGGGCAGACCGCCCATGCATTCGCCGAGGACGGTGAGCGATGCATGGCGGCCGGCATGGTGGCACACTTGACGAAGCCGATCGACCTTGCCCTGCTCGAGGGCATCATCGTGCAAAGCATCGCGCACAAGCCATGAGCAACGAAGCCGAAGACCAGGTCAGGAACCAGGTGCCGAGCGGGCGCGCCGGCCTGCTCGTGGCCGCCTTCATTGCCCTCGCCCTGGTGCTGCCCATCGTCGGCTTTGCCACGCTGCGCCTGTACACGCCCCAGGTGATGCGCGATGCCGAGGCCAACCTCGTCGCCATCGCCGACCTCAAGGCCAAGCAGCTCGAAAACTGGCTGCTCGAACGGCGCGGCGATGCGGAAATGCTGATGATGAACTCCGATCTCGCCGAACGGGCCATGAAGCTCGCCTCCGGGCGGGGTGGCGCCCAGGACCCGGCCCGGGTTCGTTCGTTCCTGCGCCAGGTTGTTTCCTCCTACCATTATTCGGAAGCCATGGTCGTCACGCCGGATGGCCGCATCATCGCTGCCGCCGGCGAAGATCCCTATCTCGGCGCCGAAACGCAGGTCGCGCTGGAGCGCCTCGAGCCGGGCGCCATCCGCCGCGTCCGCCTGTATCTCGACGAGCGGGGTCATGCCCACATCGAATGGATCGTTTCGCTTGGCCATCCGGACACAATGTCGCGCGCGCCGGTGGTGGTGCTGCGTATCGAGGCCGGGCATTTCATCTATCCGCTCGTGCAGGCCTGGCCGGGTTCGAGCGCCAGCGGCGAAACCCTGCTGGTGCGCCGCGAGGGTGAGTCCGTGCTGTTCCTCAATGAACTGCGGCACCGCAAGAACACGGCGTTGCGCTTTGCGCTGCCGCTTTCGCAATTCGACCTTCCTGCCGCCGAGGCCATCCGCGTCGGCGCGCCGGGAACCATCCAGGGCGTGGACTACCGCGGGCGGGCCGTGCTGGCGGCCTACCGCCCGGTCGCGGAGAGCAACTGGTTCGTCATTGCCAAGCTGGATCGCGACGAAGTGCTCGCGCCGCTGCGCATGCTCTCCCTGTGGATCGGCGCCATCGCCGCGCTGGCGGCGTTGCTGCTCGGCGGCGGACTGGTGCTGGCCTGGCGCACCCAGCGTCACGCCTTCGAGATGCAGCGCGAGGCCCAACTCGCGCGGGCCGAGCTGGAGGTCACGCGCCTCGACGAGTCGGCGCGCGAAGCCCAGGCGCGGGCGCAGCTGCTGATCGAAGCCGCCCTCGATGCCGTCATCACCATCGATCAGGACGATCACATCGTCGGCTGGAATGCGCAGGCGGAACGTCTGTTCGGCTATCCGCAGGACGAGATCATGGGCCGGGCCATGGCCGACACCATCGTCCCGCCAGTGCATCGCGAGGCGCACCGCGCCGGTGTGGCGCATTTTCTCGGCACGGGCCAGTCCAACATCATCGGCAAACGCGTCGAAGTACCCGGGTTGCGCGCCGACGGCACGGAATTTCCGATGGAGCTCACCGTCTCCGCGCTGAACCGTGGCGGCCGCTACCTGTTCAGCGCCTATGCGCGGGACATCACGGAGCGCAGGAATTCGGAGAAGGCCCTGCGCGATTCCGCGCAGCGCTTCCGGTCGGTATTCAACTCCAGCCCGATTGCGGCCTCGATTGCCATGCTCGCGGATGGACGTTTCATAGAGGTCAATGCGAACTATGAACGTGATTTCGGCTGGCCGCGGGAGGCACTGGTGGGCCGTACGTCGGTCGAAGTCGGCTTGTGGGCCAGCGCCGTGGAACGTGGACATCTTGTGGACCGCCTGCGGAACTCCGGGCGTGTCGTCGACTACGAGGTGAATTGGCTCAAGCGCAACGGCGAACCCTGCCCCGTGAGCCTGTCTGCGGAGATCATCGATCTCGACGGAAGCCAGTGCATCCTGGCTTTCGTCATGGACATCAGCGAACGGAAACGCCTCATTGCCGAACTGGAACGTCACCGCAATCACCTCGAGGACCTGGTGGCGAGTCGCACCGAGCAGCTCGCAGCGGCGCGTGATGCGGCCGAGGTGGCCAATCGCGCCAAGAGCGCCTTCCTCGCCAACATGAGCCATGAGATCCGCACGCCGCTCAATGCCATCGTCGGCCTCGCCCACCTGCTGCGGCGCACGGTGGCGACCCCGCAGCAGGCGCAGCAGATGGAAAAGATCGACACCGCGGCGGCGCACCTCCTGGCGATCATCAACGACGTGCTCGATCTGTCGAAGATCGAGGCCGGGCGGCTCGAACTCGAGCAGACCGACTTCCACGTCGGCGCGCTGCTCGACAACGTCCGCTCCCTGGTGGCCGACGCCGCCGGCGCCAAGGGTATCGTCGTGGACGTGGCCGCCGCGCCGGCCGCAACCTGGCTCCATGGCGATCCGACACGGGTGCGCCAGGCACTGTTGAATCTGGCCTCGAATGCCGTGAAATTCACTCCGGCCGGCAACGTGTGGATGCGTACCGACGTCGTCGACGAGAGCGACGGGGAACTGACGGTGCGCTTCGAGGTCCGCGATACCGGCATCGGCATCTCCGCGGACAAGCAGGTGCGTTTGTTCCGTGCGTTCGAACAGGCGGACATATCCACCACGCGCCGTTATGGCGGTACCGGCCTCGGACTCGCCATCACCCAGCGGCTGGCCCGGCTGATGGGGGGCGACGCCGGCGTGACGAGCGCACCCGGCGCGGGGGCGACTTTCTGGTTTACCGTCAAGGTTGGGCGCGGCCGCGGCCCCGAGCCGATAGTGAATGGAGGCAGCGATGTAGGGGCGAACGACGGCGACCAGGCGATGCTGCGCCGGTTGCGGCCCTATGCTGGCACCCGCATTCTCGTCGTCGACGATGTCGATACCAATCGCGAAGTGATCCAGTTGCTGCTGGATGGAACGGGTCTTACCCTCGACTATGCGGCGGATGGTCGCCAGGCCGTCGAGCGGGCCATTGATGGACGGCCGGCGCTTATCCTCATGGATATCCAGATGCCATTGATGGACGGTCTCGAAGCCACGCGAGCCATCCACGACTGTCCCGGGCTCGAATCGATGCCCATCATCGCAATGACGGCAAACGCCTTCGAGGAAGACCGGCGCGCCAGTCGCGAGGCCGGTATGGTGGATTTCATTCCCAAGCCGGTTGATCCGGAAACCCTCTACCGGGTGGTGTTGCGCTGGCTGCAGCTTGCGGCGAATGCCGCCGCAGCCGGTGCCGAAGCGGCGCCCGCCGTTCCTCAGGCCACAGGCGACGCAAGATCCGAAGCGCCGGTCGAGCCCCTTCCCGGGCTCGATGCGCCGCGCGGCATCGCGGTCTGGCGCAAGGCCGACGTGTATCGGAACTTCCTCAGGAAATTCGTCGCCGACTACGGCGATGCGGCGCGGCGCTTGGAGTCGGCACTGGCCGGCGGCGACCGCAAGGCAGCCGCTGCGCTCGCCCACAAGCTGAAGGGCGCCGCGGGCAATCTGGCCCTGACGAATGTCGCCGCCGCAGCGACGGAATTGGACAGGCGCTTCAAGCAGGGCGAAGACGGCGTGGATGTCGGGGCGCTGCAGGCGGCGATCGAGGAGGCGGTTGCGTCGATCGGGCGCTTTGCACCGGAGGGCGCCGGCGCGCATTCCGCACCGGTGGTGCAGGGTACGGCGTTGAAGGACGCGGGTGATCGCCTGGCGATGCTGCTGCAGGCCCTTGACCACGATACGCCGGACGATGCGGATCCCATAATCGCCGAGCTCGAACGGCTGCTGTCCCCGGCGCGGCTGGCCGAGGTACGCGCGCGGGTCGCTGATTTCGATTTTCGCGGCGCGGAGGATGCCACACGCCGCCTGGCTACTGCACTGGGCCTCGCGCTTCCGTCCGCTTCCGAGGGGAACTCATGAGCGCCACGCTGCTTATTGTCGATGACGAACCGGCCAACCTCGCACTGTTGCGCCAGGTGCTTGCAGCGGAATATCCCCTGGCCTTCGCGCGCAGTGGCGCCGAGGCGCTTGCCGCTGCCGCCAAGCATGCGCCGGCGTTGATCCTGCTCGACATCCGCATGCCGGACATGGATGGCTACACGGTGTGCCGTCGGCTCAAGAGCGATCCGGCCACTGCGCAGATTCCGGTGATCTTCGTCACCGGCCTCGCCGACGTGGGCGACGAGACCGCCGGATTCGAGGCCGGTGCGGTCGACTACATCGTCAAGCCGGTGTCACCGCCTATCGTCCGCGCGCGCGTGCGCACGCACCTCTCATTGGTCAGTGCGAAGCAGTTGCGCAACAGCTATAGCGACGCGATCCACATGCTGGGCGAGGCCAGCGAATTCAAGGATACCGATACGGGAGTACACATCTGGCGCATGGCCAGCTACAGCGCGGCCCTGGCGGCGGCGAGCGGCTGGGACGAGGCCCATTGCAACGACCTCGGCCTCGCCGCGCCCATGCACGACATCGGCAAGCTAGGCATCCCCGACGCCATCCTCAACAAGCCGGCCAAGCTCGACGCAGCCGAATGGGCGGTGATGCAGACCCACACGACCATCGGCCATCGCATCCTTTCCAAGGGCACCGATTCGCCCATCCTGCAGATGGCCGCCACGGTTGCCCTCCATCACCACGAGAAATGGGACGGCAGCGGCTATCCGGCGGGGCTCGCCGGCGAGGCGATTCCGCAGGCGGCGCGCATCGTTGCCATTGCCGACGTTTTTGATGCCCTGGGTACGAAGCGCCCCTACAAGGAGCCATGGCCGCTGGACCGCATCGTCGCCGCGCTCGAAGAGGGCGCCGGCACGCATTTCGATCCGCAACTGGTCGGCAGCTTCGTCGCGCTCCTGCCCAGGATTTCGGCGATCCGCGACGAATGGAATGCGCGCGAGCGCGAATTGGGGGAAGGCAATGGGTAATGCGCGCATCCTGCTGGTCGAGGACGACGACATCGTCGCCGGCCTCATCGAGTCGCTGCTGGGAGATCGGGGCCTGGTCGTTACGCGGTGCGCGGATGCCGAGGCCGGCTGGGCGGCACTGGAAGCGCGTGGCGAGTTCGAAACCATCCTGCTCGATCGCCAGTTGCCCGGCATGGACGGGCTTGCGCTGCTCAGGAAGATCAAGGAGCTGCCGCGCCTGCGCGACATTCCTGTCGTGCTGGAGACCTCGGAGGACAGCACGGAGGCGATCCGCGAAGGCCTCGCCGCCGGCGCCTACTATTACCTGACCAAGCCCATCCAGCCGGAGCTGATGCTCGCAGTCGTGGATGCGGCGCTGGAGCAGCGCCGGCAGTTCCTCGAGATCCAGACGACGGCGCTCGAGGCGGAGGCCGCCTTGCTCGCACTCGACCACGGTGTCTTCCATTGCCGGACGCTGGCAGAGAGCCGCCGACTTGCCCACGGCCTAGCGCGCGGCTTTCCGGATCCGCAGCGGGTCCTGCTCGGGTTGCAGGAACTACTCGCCAATGCGGTCGAGCACGGCAACCTCGGCATCACCTATGCGGACAAGACCCGCCTGTTGATCGAAGGCCAGTGGGCCGACGAAGTCGCGCGCCGCGAAGTACGGCCGGAACTGAGCAGCCGCCGCGTGACCATCACCCTCGAGCGAGAGCCAGGTGCCATCCGCCTGACGATTTGCGACGAAGGCAGCGGCTTCGACTGGCACAAGTACCTGGAGCTGGATCCGGACCGGGCGTTCGATCCCCACGGGCGCGGCATTGCGATGGCGCGCATGATGAGCTTCGACTCGCTGGAGTATCGCGGCAACGGCAATACGGTGGTCGTCGCCATCGCGCCACCGCCGGCGACGTAGCAATAAGCGACTGCTCCAGCTCAGCGGCCGAAGGCTGGGTCGGGTCGCGTGGCGCGCGTGAGGACGCCCGCCAGAGCAAAGCTTGCGGCGAGCAGGGCGATGACGCCAAGCCCGATGGCCAGTTCGCGGCCCTCGTACCAGTGCGCAACGTCCGCATCCAACCAGCGCACCAGCCCGAATGCGGCGACGCCCAGGCTGATCGCGGCAACCATCAGGCCCATGAGGCGCGAGGCGATGCGCGCACGGTCGTCTGCCCGGTTCAGCAGGCGGGCGATCCAGAGTCCGTTGGCTCCGTCGGCCAGCAGCATGCCGGCCAGGAAGGCGAGGCCGAGCAGGGCCGCATGACCGGCGCCGCCGTGCCGGGTGGCGGTCACGGCGAACAGGGCCGCCTGGCTCATGGTATCGAACGACAACGCGAACAGCGCGCCGACGCCCGCGATCGCCGCAGGATGGCTGGTGGCCTGGAGGCGGCGCAAGGCGCCGGCCTTGAAGCCGATCGTGGCGACCATGGCGCCTGCCGGTGCATTGAGAACGGCGTGCAGGTTGAGGATGCCGAGCACGGTCAGGAAGGCGATGGAAATGGCATTGCCTACGGCTTCCATCCATTCCGGAACCTGCCAGGTGGAGGACGCGAAGCCGACGCTGAGCGCGATGGCCATCACGATGCCGCCGTGGCCAAGGGAAAACAGCGTTCCGCACCAGCGCGCCCGCCGTGGCGAAATGCGCAGGTTGTAGCGGGTCAGTCCGTCGATGGTCGCGAGGTGGTCCGCGTCGAGGCCGTGCCGGGCGCCGAGCGCGAACACCAGGGCGAGGAGGGCGATCCAGTCGTTGGGCAGGTCCATGGCACTCCCGGCGGAAACGTAAGAAGAAGTTCAAATTCATCTTACACGACGAAAAGGGACTTGTGTACCCGGGTAGCGCAGACGCCCGAGAAACGCCGAAGACCGTAAACGGATTGGGGGTATGATTCACGTGCCGCGGTGCAATGTGCGCCGTGGCCAAACGTTGCGCCATGAACCGCTACCTTGCCCTCGTAGCAGCGCTCTTCGCGACGGCTTCCGTTGCTGCGGAGACGTATTCGTTCGGCGTGCTGCCGCAGCGCAGTCCCGCCCTGACCGCGCAGTACTGGAACCCGATTCTCGACTACGTCGGGCGCAAGGCCGGCATCGTCCTCGATCTGGGTACGCGCAAGACGTCCCTTGAGTACTCCGAAGCCGAGTCGCGCGGCGAATTCGATTTCGTCTACAACAACCACATCTTTGCGCCGAGCCATGCCGCCGCAGGTTACCGGGTGCTCGTACGTTCCGCCGGTGCCCCCATTCGCGGGCAGATCGTCGTTCCCGAGGGATCATCGCTGCGCTCCCTGCGCGACCTCGAAGGAAAGGACGTCGGCTTCCCGAGCCGCAATGCCTTTGCCGCCTACGCCGTGCCGATGTCGGCCCTGATTGCAGCGAAGATCGAGGTAAGCCAGGTGTTCGGCGCCAACCAGGAAGGCGTCATGGCCCAGCTGCGCGCCGGCAAGGTGGCGGCCGCCGGCGTCAACTCGCGGGTGATGCAGGAATACGCCGGGCGCGAGGGGTTCAGGTACCGTGCGCTTTGGACATCGGAGACATTCCAGGACATTCCGGTGGCCGTCCATCCCCGCGTTCGCGCCGAGGCGGCAAGAGCCGTTCGCGATGCACTCCTCAGGATGGCGGCCGATCCCGAGGGCGAGAGGATACTTGCGGCGAGCGCGGCCCTGATCAAGCAGCCGCCGCCACTCGGTTTCGTCGCGGCGCGGGACGACGAATACCAGAACCAGCGGGGAATCTACCGGGCAATCTGGCGCAAGGAAGGGCGGGGCGAATGATGCCCTGGCTCTGGCCCCTGAGCGGGGCGCGACGCCTTGCGGCGAGGCTGTCGCTCGTCGCGCGGTTGATGCTGGCGGCGGGCTTCGTGCTGGCCTTCGCCGGCATAGTGTTGTTGTTCGTGTCCATCGGCAGCGAATCACGTTTTGCACGTGCGCAGATGGACGACCGGCTCGCGATCGAAGTTGCCTCGCTG
>CAYTFA010000006.1:0-14727 GCA_964436755.1 uncultured Rhodocyclaceae bacterium
CGCGGCGCAGGCCGCAGCGGCGATGGGGCCCGTGGTTGCGCCCTTCGTCGCATCCTTGGTCGCGCCGGGCGAAATCCTCATCTCGCACTTCGATGCCATGCCGCCGCAACGTGACCGGCAGGTGCCGGCGGCGGCGCGCCGCGCCGGGTTCGACGAAGTGATTCAGGGCCTCGCCGGGCCCGAGGAGGCGCAGCGCTGCTTCTCCTGCGGGCATTGCACGCACTGCGACACCTGTCTCGTGTATTGCCCCGAGGGTGTCATCGCCCGCCGCGGCAATGGCTACATGGTCGACCCGGTGTTCTGCAAGGGCTGCGGCATGTGCGTCGCCGAATGCCCGCGCGGTGCGATGGAGATGCGCGAGAAGCACGCGACCCCAAGGAGCGTTCCGTGAGCATCGAACTCCTCAGCGCCAACCACGGCGCCGCACTGGCGGCGACCATGGCGGCGCGCGCCAATCGCGTCGGGCGCGGCTTCTGCGCCGGCGTCTATCCGATCACGCCGTCGACCGAATGCATGGAGTACCTCTGCCTGCAGGAGATCGAGAAGGGGCGCGTGGTACGCGTCGAGAGCGAGCACAGCGCGATGGGCGTGTGCATCGGCGCTTCCGCCGCCGGGGCCCGCAGCTTTACCGCTACCGCCTCGAACGGCCTCGCCTACATGGTGGAGAACTGCATCGCCGCGGCCTGCCTGCGCCTGCCGGTGGTGATGGCGGTGGCGAACCGTACCCTGGGCCCGCCCTGGAACATCTGGGCCGACCACGGCGATGCCCTGCTGCTGCGCGACCACGGGCTGATCCAGTTCTTCTGCGCCGACAACCAGGAGGTGTTCGACAGCATCCTGTGCGCATTCCGCCTTGCCGAGGATGCGCGCGTGCTGATGCCGGCCATGGTGTGCATGGAGGGCTTCATCCTTTCCCACACGGTTTGCCAGACCGAAGTGCCGACCCAGGAGCAGGTCGACCGTTTCCTGCCGCCGACGGCGATCCCCCATCGGCTGGCGACCACGCCGCACACGCTGGGGCAGATGGAGATTCCGCACCAGACCGAGATGCACCGCCAGCAGCACCACGAGGCGATGCTCGCCGTGCCCGAGGTGTATGAGAGCGTGCAGGACGAGTTCGAGGCCGTCTTCGGCCGTCGCCCTGCGGATGCGGTCGAGGCGTATCGCGCCGAGGATGCCGACACCCTGATCGTCTCGATGGGAACGATCGGCACCACCGCCGAGCGCGTGGTGGACGCCCGGCGCGAGCAGGGCGAACGGGTCGGTGCGCTGCGCGTCCGCATGTTCCGGCCGCTGCCGGTCGAAGCGATCCGCCGCCACTACGCCGGCAAGCGCCGCATCGCCGTGATCGACCGCGACATCAGCCTCGGCGCCGGCGGTGTGCTGTGGGGCGAGACGCGCGCGCTGGCCGCGGGCGACACCCTGGTGCAGAACTACATCGCCGGGCTGGGCGGCGGCGACGTGCGGCCCGAGCACGTGGCGAACATGCTGGTGGACATCGCCCGGCGCGAAAGCGCCGGCTCGCCGGCCGTGATGGAGGCACTGTGATGGACGAGCCGGTACTCGGCGGCATGGCCCAGACGACGCTGGACAGGCCCGATCCCCTGTTCCGCCGGGGCAACACCAATTGCGGCGGCTGCGGCATGTCGAGCGCGCTGCAGATGCTGCGCCACGCCGTCGGCGAACGCCGCGTGCACCTCGTGGTGCCAGCCTCCTGCGGCGCGGTTGCCGCCGGCGCGTTCCCCAGTTCGACCTACGGCGTGCCGACGCTGATGACCACCTTTGCTTCGGCCGCCGCGGCGGCGACGGGCATCGCCAGCGTCGCCCGCCTCAACGGCGAGGACACGCGGGTGATCTGCCTGGCCGGTGACGGCGGCACCTACGACATCGGCTTCGCCACGCTCTCGGCGGCGGCGGAGCGCAACGAGGACGTGCTCTACATCTGCTACGACAACGAGATTTACGGCAACACGGGCGGGCAACGCTCGTCGGCGACGCCGGCCGGCGCGATCACCAGCAACCTGCCCGGCGCCAAGGTGGAGCAGAAGAAGGACATCCTCGCCATCCTCGCCGCCCATGGCATCCCCTACGCGGCGTCGGTCTCGCTGGCGCACGCCGAGGACTGCCTGCGCAAGCTGCGGCGCGCGCTGGATCAGACGGGCTTCCGCTTCCTGCACATCCTCTCGCCCTGCCCGACGGGCTGGAAGTCCGAGCCCGCGCTGGGCATGGAGCTGCTGCGCCTGGCGGTGCGCTCGGGCCTGTTCCCGGTGCTCGAGATATTCGACGGCCGGCGCTACGTGATCAACGTCGAGCCGGATTTCTCGGACGAGGCGCTCGACATGTACCTTTCGCTGCAGCGCCGCTTCCAGCGCTCCGGCATCGGCGCCGCCGACCTGCGCCCGGCGATCGACCGCCACTGGCAGACGCTGCGCCAGCTGAGCGGGCGCATCGTCCCGGCGCGGCGGCAGGCATAGGAGGCGGCATGCGCAAGTACGTCGGCGAGCGGATCAGGAAGCTGCGCGAAGCGCAGGACATGAGCCTCGAGCAGGTAAGCCGGCTCACCGGCATCGATGTTGAGCGCCTGCGTGCCTACGAGGACGGCAGTGCGGTGCCGGCCATCGGCGCGGTGATCCAGCTCTCGCGCGTGCTCGGCTCGAAGATGGAGGGGCTGCTGCACGGCGGCGGCGTGGTGTCGGAGGCGCTGACGATCTGCCGCGCGGGTGAGTCGCACGGGGGCGAGCAGGGCGGCACCGAGCAGAGCTACGCCTACAGTTCGCTGACGCGGCCAGGCACGGCCGGACACCTCATGGAGCCCTTCCTGCTCAGCTTCGATCCCGCCGTGCCGGCGGGCGTGCCCATCACCCACGACGGCCAGGAATTCGTCTATGTGGTGGAGGGCGCCATCGAGCTGTTCTACGAGGGCCGCCGCTACCGGCTGGAACGTGGCGACAGCGCCTACCTCGACTCGACCCGGCCGCATACCTTCCACGGGGTCGGCGAGTGCGTGGCGAAGATGCTGGCCGTGGTGAGTTCGGCCTAATTCGTTTGCGCCACTCCGGCGGATAGTTGGCGTTGTCGTGTGCTTCCGGGCGGGGTCGGGTGGCCCGGGGCGCCGTCAGGGCTGCGCATTCCTCTGCCCCGGACCACCCGGCCCCGCCCTTCGCGGCCGACGCGGAATCCGATGGACCCACTGATTGGGTTCGTACTCGGCCAGAAGCGGACATCGACGAAATTTCCCGCTAGCGGACGTTCGCGACCAGTCCTATTACTAAAGTTGGATTGATATTCCGACTGGCTACATTGACAATTGATAGGCTGATTTCATAGGTGACATCGATGAGACCTAGCCCCAATCCGTTGTTCGCGATGATTCCCGGTTCCGTCCTGGCCAGGGCAAAGGCTCTGGCTGATCAGTTCCGTGCCGAGGAACGCCTCAAGGAATTCATTTGGCGGCACGTCTTGGCGGTGACTGGAGCTCTCGTGCTGCTCATCGCATTGAACATCGCCAACGGCTTTACCTTTGGTTCAGTCGGCGCAAACGTTTTCAAGGACTCCCCAGCAATAGCGGGCGCTTTTCAGATTTATGGTGTGGTCGCCGCGTTTGGTGGCCTGTTCTTCTCGGTTGTGGGTCTAATGGCTTGGATTGCGAAACTTGCGATGACTCGGGCCAATCCCATGAATGAGGAGCGGTCTCGACAGGTGGAACCAAGTCGGAGGTGGATTTGGTGGCTCTTGATGCCGCTAGCCCTCCTGCCGGCCGTCTTTAATGCGCTGTTCAGTGCGTCATTCGTTCTTGTTGCAGCCGGCGCGGTGTTCGTAGTCGCGCTTCTCGTGATGATGTCGGCGGATATATGACTCCTATGAGTTGCGTTAGCAGGCGCGATAGTTTGGGGATTGTCCTAGTCCCTCGATTGCGATGAATACCACGCTCCTATCGGCATCGTCCGTCCTGACCCTGGCAAGCATACTTTTCGGCCAGTTCATCCTTTCACGTGCTGTGAATCTGGACACTGGTTCGAGCGGCTGGCTCGCATGGATTGCCTTCGATGTCTCGATCGCGCTGACGCTGATCGGTATCGCGGCGGCCATTAGGTTCCGTAGAAATGGCGTACTCATTGGGGTGAGCGGCGCCCCTGCTATTGCCGCACTGCTGCTTTACCTGTTCTTGGCAGGGTGTGCGAACGCTCCTTTGGGAGAGCCACCGCTGATTGCGGGAATGCCGTTCAAGATCGGTGATTCATTGGATGTCGTAAGGCAGGCGCTGACCAATGATCAGAAGCTAATCGTCAAGGGAGGTGAGCGGTATCTGGAACCTGTTGGCAATGGTTTGCAGGTGCATTTTGACGAATCAAATCGAGCGGTTGAAGTGCGCCTACTTTCCGGTACGAATGTAACGATAGGGGGCGTTTCAGCGAAAGGTCCCTACTACAGAATTCGGGGGCGTCTCGGAGAACCAGACAATATCGAAAGGACCGAGTACCAAGGAGTATTCGCAGACACCTACTACCTCGATAGAGACACTGCCATTACGTTCCGTCGTTCGGATGACGTTGGTGGTCCCTTCTCATCCAGGATCGATATGGCGATCATCCGCGGTAACCTTACACACCGCGTTCGTGATTCCTGGCCGCCATCGTCGTTCGGAGTCGCTGCACGGCTTTCGAGCGCACCAGTTCGGATCGAGGGTGCGCCGATCAAACTGGGAGATTCGCTTGAAGCCGTACGGAAGGCAACAAGCAACGATCATCAACTGATTACCAGCGGCAAGGATCGCTATCTGGAGCCGTTTGGCGACGGAATCTACGTCTATTTCAATGAGTCGAATCATGTGAGCAAGCTCCGCTTGCTTTCGGGCGCGACTGTGACTGTCGGCGACGTTCCCGTTCATGGCCTCTACTACAGAATTCGCGCACGGTTGGGAGAACCCGACGTCCGAAGCCGCGGCATTGATACCTATTACCTCGATTCGCAGACTGCAATATCGTTTGGATACCTAGCCGACGCAGTCGATCCGGACATGACTATAGTTGGATCGGTGGTCATCTCCGAGAATCCCTCGCACCAAGCGCGCCGAGCGTGGCCAACTCCCCCGCCCTTATTGAAGACCGCAATTACTCTAAGCCCAGCGAAGCCAGCGCCGAGCAATCGAGGGGGACCGGACCCCACATCGCTTGCACCCTTTTTCGCGTCGCCTCGCTTTGTGGATGCGAGCGAGCTGGGACGATGGATAACCTACTACTACAAGCACCCGGAACCGCAGCATGTGGTCGAGGCCGTTCGTACCGCCAAAGTAAACGGCCTGATTCATAACTTCGACATGATGTTTGCGGCCGGCTTCCTCTCCGGTGTTTTCAGCAACAGTCCCGCAACGGCCGAACGCCTATTGCATGAGATTGCCGCAATTTCAGCAGTCGATGATTCCGCGCTGGTCCTGGGGTTGTGGCTTTCGACGCACCCCGACGCAAAGCCGATACTGACGCGCCTGAAGGCAACGATGCCGTCCCAAATGGAGACCTTAGACCATTTGCTCGCAAGTCAGCGGCAATCAATAATCGATTTGCCACTGGAAGGCGACCTTTCGGTACAGAGCGCACTATGGGGCAACTTCATGGCCACTGGAAATGAAGCCCCCTTGATTCGGCTGATGTCCGTATTGCCTTGGAGCACCGGCCAAGGGAACATGAAGCAAGTTGCGATTGGCACCCAGGCTCGCTTTTCGCTGGCGTTGCTTGCTGGCGAACATGAGCGAGTGATGGAAATCTGCCAGAACGCGCTAAATACCCAACCTGAGGAAGTACGAAAGATCCTTGCCGAAGTGATTGCGGAGGCGATGCGAGTTCGTAGCGAACGGAAGAAGTCTTCTTAGGTGATTTGGAGAAGTACGGCACGCTACTTATGTTCGTACAAGCTCCCCAAATCTGTCCAATCGCGCGATATCCGAGCAACTTTGGCGCAATTCCCGACTTTGACATTTATGGCGCTTAACTCTTGGTCAAGAAGGACGCTCCGCCGGCAGCCAGCTTCGCGCCACTTAACGTCCCTTCTGACTGTCTGCTTTTCTGACACTGAAACGTCTGAATTGGGTCGAGAGCACGCCTCGCGGCCTGCGATGAAATCGGGCCCTTCCGCCTGAAGCCCATCGCCGATGAAGGGGTACAGTTTGCCGGCGCGCTGCAAAGTTCGGAGATAGCCCGGCCACTGCCAACCGCCGCAGGCGCGTCATTGTCGCCATGGCTCGAATAGCCGGCGGCCGGATGATTTGCGCGTCGGGCGTTCCGGTGGCAGGATGGTCGGCCCTTGCAGGAGCGTGAACCCATGACCGGCCGCATCGATTTCTGGTTCGACTTCGCCAGCACCTATTCCTACCTCGCGGCCGAGCGCATCGAGCCGCTTGCTGCAGCGCGCGGCGTCGTGGTTGGCTGGCGGCCCTTCCTGCTCGGGCCGGTGTTCACGGCGATGGGCTGGAACGACTCGCCATTCAACATCTACCCGTCCAAGGGCCGCTACATGTGGCGCGACATGGAACGCCTGTGCCGTCAGTACGGCCTGCCGCTGACGCGGCCTTCGCGCTTTCCGCGCAACGGCATCCGCGCCGCCCGGGTCATCTGCGCCCATGCCGATGCGCCCTGGGTGCCGGACTTTGCCCGCGCGGTGTTCAGCGCGGGGTTCGCCCGCGATCAGGACATCGGCGAGCGCGAGGCGGTGACCGGCCTGCTGCGCGATCTGGGGCTCGACGCCGAGGCGCTGATCGGCGCTGCCGAGAGTCCGGAGGGCAAGGATTCGTTGCGGCGCCAGACGGACGAGGCCTTCCGCCTCGACATCTTTGGCGCGCCGAGCTTCGTCGTCGATGGCGAACTGTTCTGGGGCAACGACCGGCTGGAGCAGGCCCTAGATTGGGCCACGGGCACGCGCCCCTGACGCGGCCTGCCGGCGCGCTGCCGGCGGATCAAGCGGTGAGGATGTCCTTCAGCGCCGCCACCAGCACCGCGCACTGCTCGTCGGTGCCGACCGTGATGCGCAGGAACTGGTCGATGCGCGGTGCGCGGAAGTGGCGCACGATGATGCCGCGCTGGCGCAGCGCGAGGGCCAGTTCGGCGGCATCGCGCCCCGGGTGGCGGGCGAAGACGAAATTGGCGGCGGAGGGCAGCACGTCGAAGCCGAGTGCCGCCATCGTACCGACCAGCGCGCCGCGCGTGGCGATGACGGCCTGCCGGGTGCGCTCGAAGTGCTCGTCATCCCCGATCGCGGCGACGGCGCCGGCAATGGCCAGGCGGTCGAGCGGGTAGGAATTGAAGCTGTTCTTGACGCGTTCCAGCGCCTCGACGAGCTCCGTGCTGCCCAGCGCGAATCCGACGCGCAGCCCCGCCAGCGAACGGGACTTCGACAGCGTTTGCACCACCAGCAGGTTGGGGTGGGCGGCGATCAGCGGGATGGCGCTCTCGCCGCCGAAATCGACATAGGCCTCGTCGACCACCACCACGGAATCCGGGTTGGCGGCAAGCAGGCGGCCGATCTCGGCCAGCGGCAGCAGGCGGCCGGTCGGCGCGTTGGGATTGGGGAAGACGATGCCGCCGTTCGGCCGCAGGTAGTCGTCGATGCGGATCGAATAGTCATCGGCGAGGGGGACGGCTTCCCAGGGTATTTCGTAGAGCCCGCAATACACCGGGTAGAAACTGTAGCTGACGTCGGGGAACAGCACGGGCTGCGCGTGGCGCAGCAGGCCGAGGAAGGCGTGCGCCAGCACTTCGTCCGAGCCGTTGCCGACGAACACGTTACCCGGCTGCAGGCCATGGCGGGCGGCGATGGCGCCCTTGAGCGCGTCGGCGTTGGGGTCGGGATAGAGCTTGAGGCCATCCCCGGTGGCCTCGCGGATGGCGGCCAGCGCACGCGGCGAGGGCCCGTAAGGGTTCTCGTTGGTGTTGAGCTTGACGAGGTTGGGCAGCTTGGGCTGTTCGCCCGGAACGTAGGGCGTCAGCCCTTTGACGACATCGCTCCAGAAGCGGCTCATGGCTAGGCGGTGCGGGTGGTTGAATGGCGTGCGAAATTGGGCGGATGGTATCATGCGGGCATCGAGTCCCCGTCTGGAAAGTCCGCCATGCGGCAAGCCGAAATCACGCGCAACACGCTGGAAACCAAGATCCGCGTCGTCCTCAATCTGGACGGGACGGGGGCGGGTTCGCTCGCCACCGGCGTCGGCTTTTTCGACCACATGCTGGACCAGATCGCACGTCACGGGCTGATCGACCTGACGGTCGAGGCCAAGGGCGATCTCCACATCGACGCCCACCACACGGTGGAGGACGTCGGCATCGCCATCGGCCAGGCGCTGGCCAAGGCGCTCGGCGACAAGAAGGGCCTGCGCCGCTACGGCCATGCCTACGTGCCGCTCGACGAAGCGCTGTCGCGTGCGGTGGTCGATCTCTCCGGCCGGCCGGGGCTTGTCTTCGCGGTTCCCTTCTCGCGGGCCACGGTGGGCGAATTCGACGTCGACCTGGTGCGCGAGTTCTTCCAGGGGCTGGTCAACCACGCCGGGATCACCGTGCACATCGATACGCTGCGCGGCGACAACGCTCACCATCAGGCGGAAACCGTGTTCAAGGCATTCGCCCGGGCGCTACGCATGGCGGTCGAGGCCGATCCGCGCGCTGCCGGCGCGGTGCCATCTACCAAGGGCGCGCTCTGATCGTTCGTTCATGAGTTCCGTTGTTGTCGTCGATTACGGCATGGGCAACCTGCGCTCGGTGGCCAAGGCCATCGAGCACGTGGCGCCCGCGGCCACCGTCCGCGTGAGTTCCGCGGCGCAGGACATCGCCGCCGCGGAGCGCGTGGTGGTGCCGGGCCAGGGTGCGATGCCCGACTGCATGCGGGAACTGGAGTCGCGCGGCCTGCGCGATGCCGTCGTGCGCGCCGCAGCGGAGAAGCCCTTCCTTGGCATCTGCGTCGGCCTGCAGATGTTGTTCGGCCACGCCGAGGAGGGCGACGTCACCGGCCTCGAAATCCTGCCTGGCCGCGTCCCGCGCTTTCCCGCGGCCGCCATGTACGGCGCGGACGGCGCGCGGCTCAAGGTGCCGCACATGGGGTGGAACCGGGTGCAGCAACAGCAGCACCATCCGCTCTGGGACGGCATCGAGGACGGCGCGCGCTTCTATTTCGTGCATAGCTACTATGTCGAGCCGCAGGGCCCGGAGGTGATCGCGGGTTCGACGGCTTATGGCATCCCCTTTACCAGTGCGGTGGCCCGCGCTAACATCTTCGCCGTCCAATTCCATCCGGAGAAGAGCGCCCGCGCCGGGCTGCAACTGCTCGGCAACTTCATGCGCTGGACTCCCTGACCGGTCTTGCCACTCCGCGTTCTCCCTTTCCTATGCTGCTGATACCTGCGATCGACCTGAAGGACGGACAATGCGTGCGCCTCAAGCAGGGCGCCATGGATGCCGCAACGGTGTTCTCCGAAGATCCGGCCGCGATGGCCCGCCACTGGATCGAGAAGGGTGCGCGGCGCCTGCACCTCGTCGATCTCAACGGCGCGTTCGCCGGCAAGCCGAAGAACGAGGCGGCGATCAAGGCCGTGCTCGAGGAAGTCGGCGAGGAAATCCCGGTCCAGCTCGGCGGCGGCATTCGCGACCTCGACACCATCGAGCGCTGCCTGGACGACGGCGTCAGCTATGTCATCATCGGCACGGCCGCGGTGAAGAACCCGGGCTTCCTGCACGATGCCTGCGGTGCGTTCCCCGGCCACATCATCGTCGGCCTCGATGCGCGCGACGGCAAGGTGGCGGTGGATGGCTGGTCGAAGATGACGGGGCACGACGTCATCGACCTGGCCAGGAAGTTCGAGGATTACGGCGTCGAAGCGGTGATCTACACGGACATCGGCCGCGACGGCATGCTGAGCGGGGTGAACATCGAGGCGACGGTGAAGCTGGCGCAGGCGCTGCGCATACCCGTCATAGCCTCCGGCGGCATCGCCACGCTGAAGGACGTCAAGGCCCTGTGCGCCGTCCAGAGCGAGGGCATCATCGGCGCCATCACCGGCCGCGCCATCTACGAAGGCACGCTCGATTTCAAGAAGGCACAGGCCGAAGCCGACAAGTGCAAGAAGGCCTGAACGGCCGGCCCATGCTCGCCAAGCGCATCATTCCCTGCCTCGACGTCAACGCCGGCCGCGTGGTCAAGGGCGTCAATTTCGTCGAACTGCGCGACGCAGGCGATCCGGTGGAGGTTGCGCGCCGCTACGACGAGCAGGGCGCCGACGAAATCACCTTCCTCGACATCACGGCGAGCTCGGACGACCGCGACATCATCCTGCACATCGTCGAGGCCTGCGCCGAGCAGGTCTTCATCCCGCTCACCGTGGGCGGCGGCGTGCGCAAGGTCGAGGACGTGCGCCGGCTGCTGAACGCCGGCGCCGACAAGGTGAGCATGAACACGGCGGCGGTGCAGAACCCGCAACTGGTGGCCGATGCCTCGGGCAAGGTCGGCAGCCAGTGCATCGTGGTCGCCATCGATGCCAAGCAGTCCGCGCCCGGGCGCTGGGAGGTGTTTACCCATGGCGGCCGGCGCAACACGGGACTCGACGCCGTTGCCTGGGCCCGCGAAGTCGAGCGTCTGGGCGCCGGCGAGATCCTGCTTACGAGCATGGACCGCGACGGCACCAAGGCGGGCTTCGACCTGGCCCTGACGCGCGCGGTCGCCGATGCGGTGGGCATTCCCGTCATTGCCAGCGGCGGCGTCGGCACGCTGCAGCACCTCGCGGACGGGGTCACCGAGGGGCGGGCGGATGCCGTGCTGGCGGCCAGCATATTCCACTACGGCGAGTACACCGTGCGCCAGGCCAAGGAGTTCATGCAGGCGCGCGGCATCGAGGTGCGCCTGTGACCGTGCCGGCGGACGAGCGCTGGCTCGACGACGTCCGCTGGGACGAGCAGGGACTGGTGCCGGCCATTGCCCAGGATGCGGCGACGGGTGAAGTATTGATGTTCGCCTGGATGAACCGCGAGGCGCTGGCGCTGACCGCGCGCCACGGCGATGCCGTCTATTGGTCGCGCTCGCGCGGCCGGCTCTGGCGCAAGGGCGAGGAGTCCGGCCACGTGCAGAAGGTAAGCGAGCTGCGCATCGACTGCGACCGCGACGTGGTGCTGCTCCGGATCGAGCAGGTCGGCGGCATCGCCTGCCACACCGGGCGCCGCAGTTGTTTCTTTTCCCGTCTCGACGCTGCCGGCTGGCAGGACGTGGATCCGGTTTTGAAAGACCCCAAGGAGATTTACAAATGATCGACCTCGAAGTCATCCACCGCGTGCAGGCCACGGTGCGCGAGCGCAAGGGGGCGGCCCCCGATTCGTCGTATGTCGCCAGCCTCTACGCCAAGGGCACGGATGCGATCTGCAAGAAGGTGGCCGAGGAGGCGGCAGAAGTCATCATGGCCGCTAAAGATGGCGACCGCCTGCACCTGGTGCGGGAGGTGACCGACCTGTGGTTCCACAGCATGGTGCTGCTGGCGCAGTTCGACATCGGCGTGGACGACGTCGTGGTCGAGTTTCGCCGCCGCGAGGGCATTTCCGGCATCGACGAGAAGGCGAGCCGGGGGCAGGCCTGATGAGCGACTGCATCTTCTGCCGCATCGTGCGCGGCGAGATTCCGGCACGCAAGGCCTACGAAGACGAGGAGATACTCGCTTTCCACGACATCAGTCCGATCACGCCGGTGCACTTCATGATCATCCCCAAGCAGCACATCCCGTCGCTGGCGGAGGCCGACATGTCGCACCAGATGGTGCTCGGCCGCATCCTCGCCAAGGCCGGCGAGATCGCGCGCGGGCAGGGCCTTGCCGACGGCTTCCGCACCATCATCAACACCGGGCGGATCGGCAATCAGGAGGTGTATCATCTCCACGTTCACGTACTTGGCGGCCCCGAGCCGCTGGGGTCCATGGTCAAGCGCAGGGCGCCCTGAGCTGGCCGAGCGCGAGGAGGCAAACAATGGGATCTTTCAGCATCTGGCACTGGCTCATCGTGCTGGTGATCGTCATGCTGGTATTCGGCACCAAGAAGCTGCGCAACATCGGCCAGGACCTCGGCGGTGCGGTCAAGGGGTTCAAGGACGGCATGAAGGACGCTTCCGCCGACAAGCCGGCGGACCCGCCGCAGGTGACCGGCCATACCATCGACGTCGAGGCGCGGCGGGAACAGACCAAGACCTGATGCCGTAGCAGCCCGCCAAAGGGGGCCGGTTGCGGCCCCTTCGATTTTGGCGGCGCCGCCTATTGCCACGAGACAGCGCATGTTCGACGTCGGACTCTCCGAATTGATGGTGATTGCCGTAGTGGCGCTGATCGTCATCGGCCCCGAGCGGCTGCCCCGCGTGGCGCGTACCGCCGGCCACCTGCTGGGCAGACTGCAGCGCTACGTGAGCGACGTCAAGGCCGACATCAACCGCGAAATGCAACTCGAGGAACTGAAGAAGCTGCAGCAGCAGGTTGCCAGCCAGGTCAGCGACATCGAGTCCGGTATCAGCCACGAAATGCGCGAGGTGGAGAAGTCGATAGGCCGCGCCATTGAACCGGTGGCGACGGAGGCTGTCGCAGCGCCGGAGACGGAGCCGGCGGCAGTGCCGGCTATCCCGGCGGCTGAGACGGTCGCCGCGCCGGCCCAGACCGGCGAGCCGACGAAGTCCTGACGGTGGAAGACCAGGAAACCTTCCTTTCGCACCTGGTCGAGTTGCGCGACCGGCTGATCCGCTCGCTGGTGGCGGTGGGCATCGTGTTCGTTCCGCTGGCCTTCTACGCCCGCGAGTTGTACACGCTGCTGGCGGCACCGCTGTTGGCGACGCTGCCGTCCGGCGGGCGCATGATCGCCACCGACGTGGTCGGCGTCTTCCTTGTGCCCATGAAGGTCTCGCTGACGGTCGCCTTCCTCGTCGTTCTGCCCTACGTGCTCTACCAGGTCTGGGCCTTCGTCGCGCCGGGCCTCTACGCCCACGAAAAGAAGCTTGCCATCCCGCTCCTAATCGCCTCCGTGCTGCTGTTCTTCATCGGCATGGCCTTCGCCTACTTCGCCTTCTTCCCCATGGTGTTCGGCTTCATGGCCAAGTTCGCACCCGAGGGCGTGGCCTGGATGACCGACATCGAGAAGTACTTTTCCTTCGTGCTCACCATGTTCCTGGCCTTCGGCGTCACCTTCGAGGTGCCGGTGATCGTGATCGTGCTGGTCAAGATCGGCATCGTGGACGTCGCCAAGTTGCGCGAGTGGCGTCCTTACGTGATCGTCGGGGCCTTCATCGTCGGCGCCGTGTTCACCCCGCCCGACGTGATCTCGCAGTTCATGATGGCGGTGCCGCTCTGCCTGCTTTATGAGCTGGGCATCGTGCTCGCGGCGCTGATCGTGCGGCCGACGCCCGAAGGCAAGTCGGACTACGCGCCGCCCACCGAGGCCGAGATGGAAAAGGAACTCGACCGCGCCGAGGAATCCTCGCGCGAGAGCCGGTCCTGAGGAGGCTGCGCGCACCATCGCAGTGCGCGTCGCGAATGCCGGCGGTGACTGGGCGCGGGGCCGTGCCGTTGCAGGGCAATGTGGTCTAGAATGAAGCGAACAGATGTTTGAATTGCCGCTGCGCTTGCGCTGCGGCGGACTGTCTGGTGTCGATTTGCATGGTTGCCCATCCTCAAGGAGAAGGAAGATGCTGAGACGTTTCGCACTGGCCGCATCGGCCTGCTGTCTGGTTTCCGGGGCCGCGCTGGCCCAGAACACGATCAAGATCGCCCACGTCTATGACAAGACCGGTGCGCTCGAGGCCTATGCCAAGCAAACGCAGATCGGCCTCATGATGGGCCTGGAGTACGCGACGGGCGGCAAGATGGAAATCGGCGGCCGCAAGATCGTCGTCATCGAGAAGGATACCCAGGGCAAGCCGGACATCGGCAAGGCCCAGCTGGCCGCCGCTTACGGCGACGACAAGGCCGACATCGCCGTCGGGCCGACGAGCTCGGGCGTGGCGCTGGCGATGCTGCCGGTAGCCGAGGAGTACAAGAAGATTCTGCTGGTCGAACCTGCCGTGGCCGATTCCATCACCGGCGACAAGTGGAACCGCTACATCTTCCGCACCGGCCGCAACTCGAGCCAGGACGCCATCTCCAATGGCTATGCCCTGGGCAAGAAGGAAGGCACCTACATTGCAACCCTTGCCCAGGATTCGGCCTTCGGCAAGGACTTCGTCAAGGCGTTCAAGGATGCCTTCGCCGGCAGCAAGGCGAAGCTGGTGTTCGAAGAGTACGCGCCGATGGCAACGACGGACTTCACCGCGTCCGCACAGCGCCTGTTCGACGCGCTGAAGGACAAGTGTGATTCGGCCAAGGACAAGACCTGCCGCAAGATCATCTTCATCAACTGGGCCGGTGCCGGCAATCCGTTCAAGATCAACGACCTCGATCCCAAGCGTTACGGCATCGAGATCGCGACCGGCGGCAACATCCTTCCCGCCATGGCGGCCTACAAGGCCTTCCCGGGGATGGAGGGTACAACCTACTACTACTACGAGATTCCGAAGAACCCGATCAACAAGTGGCTGGTGGATGAGCACAAGAAGCGCTACAACGGCACGCCGCCCGACTTCTTCACGGCCGGCGGCATGGCGGCGGCGATGGCGCTGGTCGAGGCGTTCAAGAAGGCCAACAGCAGCGACACCGAGAAGCTGATCTCCACCATGGAGGGCATGAGCTTCGAAACGCCGAAG
>CAYTFA010000007.1:0-14673 GCA_964436755.1 uncultured Rhodocyclaceae bacterium
GCTGCAGCAGCCGCAAAAGGTTCGAGGCCGCCGAACGCGACCGGCCCACCGCGTCCGCCCGCCATCAGCATGTCCTGCGCAGGCTTCGCCAGCTGCAGCAGCCGCAAAAGGTTCGAGGCCGCCGAACGCGACCGGCCCACCGCGTCGGCCGCCTGCTGATGGGTCATGGCGAATTCGTCGATCAGGCGCTGGATGCCGGCGGCTTCCTCAAGCGGATTCAGGTCCTCGCGCTGGATGTTTTCGATCAGCGACATGGCCAGAGCGGCATCGTCCGGAATCTCGCGGATCAGTACCGGTACCTCGGCCAGGCCGGCAATCTGGGCCGCACGCCAGCGCCGCTCGCCGGCGATGATCTCGTAGCGGCCACCCCCGACCGTACGCACCGAGATCGGCTGGATCAGGCCCTGGGCCTTGATCGACGCGGCCAGCTCCTCGAGCGAACCCGGATCCATCCGCGTCCGCGGCTGGTACTTGCCTGGCTGCAGGGCCCCCACGGCGAGCGTGTCCTGGCGCTGGCTTTCCGGCGCATTGTTCGCGGCGAGCAGGGCGTCGAGGCCACGGCCGAGGCCTTTCATTTTGGGTGGATTCACGATGGTTCCTTCCAGGATTTGACTCGTTCGATGAGTTCCGTGGCGAAGGCCAGGTAGGCCTGCGCGCCTTTCGCCGCCTTGTCGAAGAGCACGCCCGGCACCCCGTAGGAGGGCGCCTCGGCGAGACGGACATTGCGTGGCACGAGGGTTCGGAAGACCTTGTCGCCGAAATGCTGCTCGAGTTGCGCGGAGACCTGATTTGACAGGGTGCTGCGCGGGTCGAACATCACGCGCAAGAGGCCGATGATCTTGAGATCCCGGTTAAGGTTTGCGTGCACCTTCTTGATCGTATTCACCAGGTCGGACAGGCCCTCGAGCGCGTAATATTCGCATTGCATGGGGATGATGACGCCATGGGCGGCGCACAGTCCGTTCAGCGTGAGCATCGACAGCGAGGGCGGGCAGTCGATCAGGACAAAGTCATATTCACCCCTCCGTTCGGCAAGGGCCTGCTTGAGGCGCATCTCGCGCCGATCCTGGTCCACAAGCTCGACTTCCGCGCCGGCGAGGTCGCGATTGGCGGGCAGCACGTCGAAGCCCCCGCTCGGCGACGCGACGCATGCCTCGCGCAGCGCGGAAAGCTCGAGCAGCACCTGATAGACCGAGCAGGTCAACTCGCGCTTGTCTACCCCGCAGCCCATGGTGGCGTTTCCCTGCGGATCG
The DNA here is from genome assembly GCA_964436755.1 of uncultured Rhodocyclaceae bacterium. Taxonomy (GTDB): domain Bacteria; phylum Pseudomonadota; class Gammaproteobacteria; order Burkholderiales; family Rhodocyclaceae; genus Sulfuritalea. Next base: position 1,254 of record CAYTFA010000007.1, read on the forward strand.
AGGTCGACCAGCAGCGTACGCTGACCGTTCGCGGCAAGCGCGGCCGCAAGGTTTACGGCTGTGGTGGTCTTGCCGACACCGCCCTTCTGGTTCGCAATGGCAAAAATGTGCATCCTCAACCCTTCTCGACAACGATCAAATGGCGCTCGGCATCCAGCCCGGGCACTTGCAGCCGCACGCATTCCGCAACGGTCCATCCCGCCGGCAGCGCTTCCCCGGCGCCTTCCGCAACAACTCCCTTCATGGCATACAACCGTCCGTTTGGCCGCAGCAGATGACCAGCCTTTAGGACGATCTCTCCCAGTTCCGCAAAAGCCCGCGCGATGACGGCGTCGAACCGGCCCGCCGGCAGGCTTTCGACTCTTGCGCAGACCACGTCAACATTGCCTAGGTCAAGTTCGATCTTGGCCTGGCGCTGAAACGCCGACTTCTTTTCCACCGATTCGACGAGCGTCATGTAGAGATCGGGTCGTGCAATTGCCAGAGGTATACCGGGGAGCCCTGCACCGCTGCCGACGTCGGCCCAGCGGCGACCTTGAAAAGCCGATTGGGGCAGCGCGGGAAGCAGCGCAAGCGAATCGAGGATGTGATGGGTAATGGCTTCGGGTTCCGTGCGTATCGCCGTCAGGTTGTAGGTTCGATTCCATTTGAGAAGCAGCGACACGAAGTCGAGCAGACGTTGTCGGGTCACGTCGGAGAACTGCAGGCCGAGCTTCCCCAGTCCATCCGCGAGCTGCTGTGCGGGGCTCATGCTGCGCGGCGCCGCTTGAGGTGAACCAGAAGCAGCGATATCGCGGCTGGAGTAATGCCCTGCAGGCGCGAGGCCTGGCCCAGGGTCTGCGGCCGCGCCTGGGCGAGTCGCTGGCGGGCCTCGAAGGACAGGCCATGGACTTCGGAGTAGTCGAGATCAAGCGGTAGCGGCAAGGTTTCGTGGCCCAGGCTCTTTTCCACTTCGTCACGCTGGCGATCGATATATCCCTGATACTTGGCCTGAATCTCGACCTGTTCGACAACTTCGGGCGGTAGCGAAGCAGGGTTGCCATCCGTCAGGCGTGCCAAGCTGGCGTGCGTAACGCCCGGCCGACGTAGGAGGTCGAAAAGCCTATAGTCACGCTCCATCGGTTGCCCGAGCACGCGGATGGCAAGCTCGGCAGGCACGGAACGCGGACCGACCCAAGCGGCCCTGAGGCGCTCGGCTTCGCGCGCGACAGCATCGCGCTTGCGATTGAACGCATCCCAGCGGGCATCATCCACGAGGCCCAGTTCGCGCCCGACCTCGGTCAAGCGGAAATCGGCATTGTCTTCGCGCAGGCTCAGCCGGTACTCGGCACGACTGGTAAACATCCTGTAGGGCTCGGACACTCCGCGCGTCACCAGGTCATCGACGAGGACGCCCAAGTAGGCCTGGTCGCGCCGCGGGGCCCAGGAGTCAAGTCCGCGCGCGTGCCGCGATGCATTGACGCCCGCAAGCAGGCCTTGAGCCGCGGCCTCTTCATAGCCGGTCGTGCCGTTGATCTGACCGGCAAAAAACAGCCCGCGGATGGACTTGGTTTCCAGGCTATCGCTCAAGTTCCGCGGGTCAAAGTAGTCGTATTCGATCGCGTAGCCGGGCCGCGTGATGTGAGCGTTCTCCAGCCCGCGAACCGAACGCACCAGCTCGAGCTGGACGTCGAACGGAAGGCTGGTCGAAACTCCCTGGGGATAGATTTCGTGGGTATCGAGCCCTTCCGGCTCCAGGAAGACCTGGTGGCTGTCTTTGCCGGCAAAACGATGGATCTTGTCTTCAATCGATGGGCAATAGCGCGGCCCGATACCTTCGATGACGCCAGTGAACATCGGCGATCGATCGAGGCCGGAACGAATGATCTCGTGGGTGCGCGCGTTGGTGTGAGTAATCCAGCAGGGCACCTGCCGGGGGTGCTGTTCGCGCCTGCCGAGAAACGAGAACACGGGAACCGGATCGTCACCGGGCTGCTCCTGGAGCTTCGAGTAATCGATCGTGCGCCCGTCCAATCTCGGGGGCGTACCGGTCTTGAGCCTCCCGACCGGAAGCTTCAGTTCGCGCAGGCGCTCGGCAAGTGAAATCGAGGGTGGGTCGCCAAAGCGGCCAGCACGGTAATTCGACAGACCCACATGCACGAGACCGTTGAGAAAGGTTCCGGCGGTGAGAACCACGGCTGCCGCCTGAAACCGCACGCCAAGCTGCGTCACGACCCCGGCAATGCGATCGCCCTCGAGGATCAGGTCATCTGCCGACTGCTGGAAGATGGTCAGGTTGGCCTGGTTTTCCAACCGGCGGCGGATAGCCTGCTTGTAAAGCTGGCGGTCTGCCTGGGCCCGGGTAGCCCGCACGGCAGGACCCTTTGATGCATTGAGGATGCGGAACTGGATGCCCGCTTCGTCCGCCGCCAGGGCCATCACACCACCCAGCGCGTCGACCTCCTTGACCAGATGTCCTTTGCCAATCCCTCCGATCGAGGGGTTGCAGGACATTGCACCCAGCGTTTCGATGCTGTGAGTCAATAACAGCGTGCTCGCACCGGATCGTGCCGATGCCAGCGCGGCCTCGGTACCGGCATGGCCACCGCCAATCACGATCACGTCGAACGATGCCGTTTGCTGCACAGACTGACACCCCAAAAAAAGAGGCGCAATGATACGCCTGCGGCGCCTTTCCCGCAGACTTGCCAATTGCAGCACGCAGCCATTTTGGTTTCACGTGAAACCCGGCTAGCGCTGTTTCACGTGAAACAGCGCTAGCGCTTTCCACCCAGCCCGAGATAGGACTCCATCACCCTGGGATTATCGGCGAGCTCCATGCTGGGTCCCTCCAGGGCTATTTCCCCGGTCTCCAGCACGTAACCGTAATCGGCTACCTGAAGTGCGGCCCGTGCGTTTTGTTCGACCAACAGAATCGAAACACCCGTCTTCTTGAGTTCCGCGATGACGCGAAATATCTCCCGAACGATAAGCGGAGCGAGTCCCAGGCTCGGTTCGTCCAGCAGAAGCAGCTTCGGCTTGGCCATGAGCGCCCGACCGACCGCCAGCATCTGCCGCTCCCCGCCGGAAAGGGTACCAGCGTGCTGGTCCCGTCGTTCCCGCAGGCGCGGGAATATTTCATAGACCTGCGCCATCGTTTGCCCATGGTCGCGCTGGCCGCTGCGGTGCCGGGCAAACGCACCCAGCAGGAGATTGTCCTCCACGCTCAATTCCCCGAAGAGGGCGCGCGACTCCGGCACCATGCTCATACCGAGTCCGACAACCTCCTCGACTTCACAATCGTCGAGTGCCTTACCCTCGAAGCGAACCTCTCCCTTGGTGCGAGGAAGCAAGCCCATGATCGCGCCCAGCATGGTCGTCTTGCCGGCGCCATTGGGCCCGATCACCGTCACGATTTCGCCCTCACCCACGCGTAGATTAGCGTGATGAAGGGCCTCGACCTTCCCATACGAAACGCAGAGGTCGGCTACCTCCAGAACGGTCCGCGCCGTGACCATCAATCGACCCCCCCGAGGTAGGCTTCGATCACGGCCGGATTGCGCTGCACCTCGTCAGGCAGGCCTTCCGCAATCTTTTCGCCGAACTCCATGACCACCACGCGGTCGGCAAGTCCCATCACGAAATCCATGTCATGTTCGACGAGAAGTATGCCCATGCCTTCTTCACGGAGCTTCCGCAGCAGCGTGGCTAGCGCCTGCTTCTCCATGTAACGCAAACCTGCGGCTGGCTCATCGAGGAGCAGCAGGCTCGGATCCGCACAAAGCGCCCGCGCGATCTCGAGCGTACGTTGCTGGCCAAGCGGGAGACTCCCCGCAGACTCAAACATTGCGGCTGCCAGCCCTACCCGTTCGACTTGCCGCGCCGCCTCTGCTAGCAGGCACGCTTCCTCGGCCCGCTCCAGGTGCAGCATGGCCGGGACAACACCCTTGTTGCCGCGCATGTGGGTCCCGATCGCCGCATTTTCCAGAACGCTCATCGTGGGCAACAGCCGTACATGCTGAAAGGTGCGGCTCATGCCCAGACGGGCGATTTCCCGCGAGTTGAGCCTCGTCACCTCCTGGCCACGGAACAGGACGACGCCTTCCGTCGCCTGGTCCACCCCGGACACGCAATTGAACATCGTTGACTTGCCAGCACCATTGGGACCGATCAACGCCAGAATCTCACCGGCCCGCACGGAAAGGTCCATATTGTTGTTGGCAACCAGACCGCCGAACCTCTTCACCACGCTTCGCGCCTCGAGCAGAACTTCTCCACGTACCGGCACGGCACGCTTGGGCAGCGGGGCAGCTGTTGGCACCTCTTGCCGAACCTCCCGCCGCGGCGCAAGGCGCGCAAGAATCGGCCACAGCCCGTCCCGGGCACGCTGCAGCACAAAGATCATCATCACGCCAAAGACGATCGTCTCGAAATTGCCGGATGCCCCGAGCAACCTCGGCAGCAAGTCCTGCAGCCATTGCTTGAGGATGGTGATCAACCCGGCACCGATCAGCGCCCCCCAAACGTGGGCGGCACCGCCGACGACTGCCATGAACAGGTATTCGATGCTCATGTAGAGGCTGAACGGGGTCGGATTCACGAAGCGCTGCAGATGCGCATACAACCAGCCGGAAATACTGGCAAAGAATGCGGCGATCATGAACACCACGATCTTCGAACGCGAAGTGTCCACCCCCATCGCCTCGGCCATGACCACGCCACCCTTGAGGGCCCTGATGGCCCTGCCTTCCCGCGAATCGAGCAGGCTCACCGTCAACCACACGGCACCCAGCACGATCGCCCAGATTAGGTAGAAGAAGTATCGCCCTTCACGCAGCTCGAACCCGAAGAACGACAGGGGGCGTATGCCCGAGAGCCCGGTGTGACCACCGAGGAATTCCAGATTGCCGAACAGGAAGTAGAGACTGATGCTCCAGGCAATCGTCCCCAGCGGCAGGTAGTGGCCGGAAAGGCGAAGCGTGAGTTGGGCCAGCAGCATCGCGACGACTCCCGTCACCAGAAGACCGGCGAGCAGCCCCAACCAAGGAGAGCCAGCAAGGAAGGCCAGCCAGGGGGGAATGCTCTCCCCGCCGCAGAGATAAGCCGTCGCGTAAGCGCCCAGCCCGACGAATGCAGCCTGGCCAAACGACATCAAGCCGCCCACGCCGGTAAGCAGGACCAGTCCTACCGCGACGATCGAATAAAGGCCGATGTAGTTCAGCAGCGTGATCTGGAATTCGGACGCCGCAAACGGCGTCGCCAGCAGAAGCCCCAGCAGAAGTGCCGGCACCCAATGGCGACCCGCCATCACTCCTCCTCCTCGACGTGACGGGTCGTCAGCGACAACCAGACCAGGACGGGAATGATCAGGGTAAAAACGATCACTTCCTTGAACGCCGACGCCCAGAACGACGAGAAGGCCTCGAGCAAGCCGACCAGCAATGCGCCGGCAGCAGCAATCGGGTAGCTGCCGAGACCGCCGACGATGGCGCCGACGAAACCCTTCAGGCCAATCAGAAAGCCAGTGTCATAGTAGATCGTTGTGATCGGCGCAATGAGAATTCCGGAAAACGCCCCGATCAGTGCCGCCAGCAGGAATGACAGCTTTCCGGCCATTACCGTCGAGATACCCATCAGGCGGGCACCGGTTCGATTCATCGCGGTGGCGCGCAGCGCCTTGCCATAGATCGTGCGACCGAAAAAGAGCGCAAGGATCACGATGAGCATGATGCTGGCGCCGACCACCCAAATCGTCTGCCCGCTGACGTTGATCGCGCCGAAACTGAAGCTCGCGTCCGAGAATGCCGGCGTGCGCGAACCCTCCGCGCCGAAGAACAACAACCCCAGACCAACAAGCGCAAGGTGCACCCCAACCGCGACGATAAGGAGGACCAGCACGCTAGCCTCGGCCAGCGGCTGGAATGCCAGCCGGTACATCATCGGGCCCAGCGGAACGACGAGGGCAAGCGCGAGGGCAATTTGTGCGACAAGGGGTAGCTGGCCCGGCTTGCCCAGGAACACCGCCGCCGCCGCCAGCGCCGGATAGACAAGATTCCAGCCGACGATACGGGCGATCCGGCGCGATGCGCCCGATCGCACGGCGGAAGCCAGATCGACTAACGCCACCGCAATACCTGCACCAATCAGGAGCCACAGGGTACCCGGCGTTTTGCCCGCCTGGAAGCTCGCCAGCGTTAGGGCGCCGAAGGCTACAAATTCGCCTTGGGGTATGAAGATGACCCGCGTAACCGCAAAAACGAGCACCAAAGCCAATGACAGCAAGGCATAGATTGCGCCATTGGTAATGCCGTCCTGCCCCAGCAACAGAGCAATTTGCAAATCCATACGCCGATTCCCAGTCACACCGGGTTCGCGCTTGCGCCCGCGCGCCCGCCTATCAACCGGCAGACCCGACCGGAATCCGCCCCTCCAACTTGCAGACGGGATCTATGCCCCGCGCTATTGTTGCGTCAGGACCAAGACGGCCCTGCTCCAACGCAATTACAAAGCCCCACGTATTCTGCTACGTGTATACGGTATACGAATTCAAAGCACCCCAATGCTACACCCATCCCCGTACAAACTTGCCAAGTTCAGGCAAAAAAATCATATCCCAGTCTGACGATAAGCAAACCCGCGACGACAATGAACACCCCGCGCACGAACCCGCTTCCATGGCTGAGCGCCAGACGCGCTCCCAACAGCGCGCCAGCTACGTTGAATACAGCCATGGCAAACCCGGTCAGCCAAAGTACGTGCCCACTAGGGGCAAAATAAGCCAGTGCTGCGGCATTCGTCGCGAAATTTACCACCTTGGCTGCGCTGGATGCATGCAGAAAGTCCAGACCGAACCAGCGTACAAAGGCGAAGATCATGAAGCTGCCGGCGCCCGGACCGAAGAAGCCGTCGTAAAAGCCCAGCACCGCGCCCACAACAAGCGCCCGCCCCCGTTCCACCCGTGCGGATAGCCGAACTCCCTGCACCCTCCCGAGGTCCCGTTTGATTACGGTGTAGGCCAGCACGCCAACCAGAAGAATGAGAACCAGCGGCCGCACGACCTCCTTGGACATCCATGCCACTGCCATGGCACCGACAAAGGACAATACGAAAGCGGCCATTGCCGCCGGCAAAGCAACGCCCCAGGGCAGCGCGATTCTCTTTGCATAGCGCCGCGCAGCATTGCCCGTGCCGAATATGCTTGCCAGCTTGTTCGTGCCAAATACCGTTGCTGGCGGCTCACCGGGGAGTGCCACCAGCAGGGCTGGCACCTGGATCAGCCCGCCGCCACCCGCCACTGCGTCGACGAAGCCTGCAAACAAGGCTGCGAACAGAAGCGCGAGGATGTCTAACCCGGCCACGGCGCCTTACTTGCCGATGCAAAACTTCGAGAAGATCTCGCCCAGAAGCTCGTCGGCGGAAACTTCCCCGGTTATTCCTGCCAACGCCTCCTGAGCGAGCCGCAGCTCCTCCGCGCACAACTCCAGCCGCTCAAGCAGCCCGCTCGCCAGTTCCAGTTTGGCCGCAGCCAGGCGCAATGCCTCCAGATGCCGCTCACGTGCGAGCACGACGTCCTCGCCGTGCCCGCTCCAGCCGGCTATACGCAACAGCTCGGCCCGAAGCAGTTCGATTCCGTCGCCGGTCCGCGCCGAAAGCAAGATCTTGATCTGCCCGCCGTCGACCGAGCGAAGCGCACCTATACCAGCCAGGTCGCACTTGTTGGCGACCACGATCCGCTCGACCCCCGCCGGCAGGCGGGCCGCAATTGCAGCGTCGGCATCGCTGACTCCCTGACGCGCGTCGACCATCTGCAAGATCACGTCGGCCCGCTCGATTTCTTTCCACGCGCGCTCAACGCCGATCCGTTCCACCATATCCTCGCTGTCACGCAAACCAGCCGTATCGATCACATGGAGCGGAATGCCGTCGATCTGTATCGTTTCGCGCAGAGCATCCCGCGTGGTCCCCGCCACGTCGGTAACGATGGCGCGCTCCTCACCGGCAAGACGATTGAGGAGCGACGACTTGCCCACGTTGGGCAAGCCGGCAAGCACCACATGCAGCCCTGCCTGCAACATCCTGCCAGCCCGTGCCCGCGAGAGGATTCCCTCTAGATCCGCACGTATCGTCGCGAGCCGTTGTACGGCATCGGTATCGCGCAGCGGGTCTATTTCCTCCTCGGGAAAGTCAAGGGTGGCCTCCACCAGGGCACGCAGGTCGACCAACGCCTGAATCAACCCATAAACCTCGCGCGAGAAATCGCCCGTCAGCGAGCGCATCGCGGACCTTGCCGCCGCAGCGCTCCCAGCGTCGATCAGATCAGCTATCGCCTCCGCTTGCACCAGGTCAAGTTTGTCATTGAGGAAGGCGCGCTGCGAAAACTCCCCGGGCTCTGCAATGCGCGCACCAAGCGCCACGCATCGAGCCAGCAAGAGCTGCAGTACCACCCGCCCGCCATGTGCCTGCAGCTCGAGCACGTCCTCGCCGGTGAAGGACTGCGGCGCCCGAAAATACAAGAGGATTCCCTGGTCGATCGTGCTTCCGTCGCGGTCGAGAAAGCGAACCAGCATCGCTTGGCGCGGCGCTGGACTCTTTCCCGTCAGCGCAGTTGCGAACGGCGCGAGGTTGTCGCCCGAAACGCGCACCACTCCGATGCCGCCCCGACCCGGCGCCGTCGCGATCGCCGCTATGACCCCAGAGCGACGTTGCATCGCACCCCCTCAACACTCGACCGCCGCGGGCAGCCGGCGCACCCTATGGCAGCGCGACCTCCGGGATCGCCATCCCGGACCAGCGCGCTACTTTGTGCCCCCACTTTCGATCATGCGCGTGATTTGCCATTGCTGCGCGATCGACAGGACGTTGTTCACTGTCCAGTAAAGCACCAATCCAGCCGGGAACCAGAGGAACATGAACGTGAAGATCACCGGCATCAGCAGCATGACCTTGGCCTGGATGGGATCCGGCGGAGTCGGATTGAGCTTGGTCTGGATGAACATCGTTGCACCCATAACCAGCGGCAGGACGTAATAGGGATCCTTCACCGAAAGATCCCCAATCCAGCCGAGCCACGGCGCATTGCGCATCTCGACCGTTCCCAGCAGCACCCAGTACAGCGCGATAAACACCGGAATCTGCACCAGCACCGGCAGGCAGCCGCCCAGGGGATTCACTTTTTCCCTCTTGTATAGGGCCATCATTTCCTGGTTCAAGCGCTGCTTGTCGTCGCCGTAGGTCTCCTTAAGCTTCATCAGCTTCGGCGTCAGCACGCGCATCTTGGCCATCGATTTGTAACTCGCGGCCGAAAGCGGGAAGAATGCCAGCTTGAGCAGTACCGTTAGCCCGATGATCGCCCAACCCCAGTTGCCGACCAGCTTGTGGATCGCACCGAGCACCCAGAACAAGGGGGCAGCAATTACGGTAAGCCAGCCGTAGTCGACCACCAACTCGAGCCCGGGCGCGATCTTTTCCAGCTTGTCCTGCTCCTGCGGACCCGCATACAGCCCGATGCGGCTGACGCCGTCCGCCCCGACCGGGACGATTACCCCTGCCGAGTACAGGTCGTCGCCGACCTTTCGCATGTAGAACTCGCGCGCCGCGCCCTTGGCCGGCAGCCAGGCTGAAACGAAGTAATGCTGAACCATGCCAAGCCAGCCGTTGTCGGCCTTCTGTGCAAACTTGGCCTTGTTCTTCTGTATGTCCGCGAATTCAACCTTCTGGTACTTCTCCGCCTCGGTGTACACGGCCGGCCCCGTGAACGTCGTGGCCCCCATCATCATCGCGTTTCCTTGCCCCTCGGCCGACTTACCGTCACGGGTCAGCTGGTAGTAGGCATGCGCGCCCGCAGCCGCCCCTTCCTGCCTCACTTCGATCAGGTAACTGCCACGCTTGAACGCGTAGGTCTTGGCAATCTTCGCGCCATTGGCGCCATTGGCCTCAAGCCGAACCTCCAGTTCGTTGGCCCCATCCTGCATTGCGTATTCGCCACTACCCAGTCGCCATTCCGTCTTGTGGTTCGGCAGACCCTCCCCGAGCAATCCGGACTGGGCCTGGTACAAATGCTTGCCGCCATTGTCGAACAGGACAAAGGGTTTGCTCTTGTCTTCGCTATCGGGATGCCGGGTAAGTTCCAGCCTTACGATGTCACCACCTTGTGCGGAGATCTCCGCCACAAACAGGTCGGTGCGAACCTTGGCAGTGGCCGCGCGGGTAGCCGCTGGTGCCGCTCCAGTTGGCACGGCAACGGTTCCCGGCACTGCCGGCCCCGCCGATGGCACAGGTGCAACGCTCGGCACCGGAGCCGACTGACCGGCCGGTATCGTTCCCGCCACTGGGGCCACTGGTTTCGGCGCACCCTGGCGCTGCCACGCATCCCATAGCATCAGCAGCGAAAAACCAAACACCATCAGCAGGACTATTCGACGATTATCCATTGCACTCTCGACAACGACCTTTCTTCACACCGGCTCCGCGCAGGAACCACCGTCGCACACTCAGGGAACCGGATCATACCCGCCCGGATGCCAGGGGTGACACCGACCAACGCGCTTTACGGCCAGCCAGATACCCCTGAAAAAGCCGTGCCTGTACAAAGCCTCGATCGCGTAATCCGAACAGCTGGGGTGAAAGCGGCAGCGATTGCCCAACATGGGGCTCACCGCGTACTGATATCCCTTTATCAGCCATACCAAGGGCCGCAGTACAAGCTCCCTCATTGCAGAGGCATGGGCAGCGATCGAAGCAGACCTTCGATCTCACGTCGCCAGACAGCGAATCTACCGATCGATTGCCCGCCCGCCTCACGCACCGGTCGCGCGAAGCGTAGAACTACGTCGTAAGGCGGAATTGATGCACGCAACTGCCGGAAGGCCTCCCGGCCGAGCCGCTTTATCCTGTTGCGCTGAACTGCCTGGCGCACCAATCGCTTTGGCACGATCAGACCAAGCCGCGCAGACACCCCTGGCCCCGCACGCCGATAGTGCAGGTCGAAGCTTGCACCGCGCAGGGTATTCCGGGCAGCCAGCACCTCTGCAAATTCCCGCGGCGTGTGAAGCCGCTGCCCAAAGCCGAAAACCCGGGGGCTGTCAGGCAGCGAGGCGATGGCGACCCTTGGCGCGCCGCGCACGGATCACCGCACGCCCGCCACGGGTACGCATGCGCACGAGAAAGCCGTGGCTGCGCTTGCGCCGCACAACGGAGGGCTGGTAGGTGCGTTTCATGGTAAATCCCCTGAATTCGGAAAAACGTTGGATTACAACGGTTTTCCAGCAAATTGTCAAGGTTTGGCGGCAACCGGCCTGTGGATAACTAAGCCTGGAACCGGTAGAATGCAGACATCCGGAGCGTGGCATCCAATCCAATAACGATTCGCGCTCCACCCTATCCTTCCAGCACCTATTTCCGTCGCAATCCATGACGATGAGTGATTTTTGGTCCACCTGTCTGAATCGCTTCGAGGAGCAACTCCCGACGCAGCAATTCAACACCTGGATCAAGGGCCTGCGGTTGGAACCCAACGGAAACGAAACCAATAGCTTCCGGCTCGTCGCTCCCAACCGCTTCGTGATGCAATGGGTACGGGAGCGTTATCTCGCCCAGATCGAGAAATTCGGCGCTGAATTCTTCGCCAGTCCTATTGCGATACATCTGGCCATTAGCGACGCCGTTGCTGATGCAACGCCGCCACCGGCCGAGCCCGAGGTGCCGGCAATTGCGCAACAACCTCAGAAGGTTGCCTCTACCGCCGACCCTGTCTACGAAAAGACCAGGCTCAATCCCGAATTCACCTTTGATACGCTCGTAACCGGCCGTGCCAACGACCTTGCCCGCGCTGCCGCGCAGCAGGTCGCCCTGAACCCTGGGGTCTCCTACAATCCTCTGTTCGTCTACGGCGGCGTTGGCCTTGGCAAGACCCATCTAATCCACGCCATAGGCAACTCCATATTTGCTTCGAATCCGGATATGGAAGTCCGCTATGTACACGCCGAGGATTACTTCTCCGACGTCGTACGCGCCTTCCAGCAGAACTCACGAGAAGCTTTCAAGCGTTACTACCGCTCGCTTGACCTACTCCTGATTGACGACATTCAGTTCTTCAATCGCAAGGATCGTACGCAAGAGGAATTCTTTTACGCCTTCAATGCCCTCGTCGAAGCCAAGAAGCAGATTGTCATTACCTGCGACACCTACCCAAAGGACGTTCAGGGTCTCGAAGAGCGGCTGATTTCGCGTTTCGACTGGGGGCTTACGGTTGCCATCGAGCCACCCGAGCTCGAAATGCGCATCGCTATCCTGAGAAAGAAGGCGGAAGCCGAGAAGATCCAGATCTCGGATGACGTGGCGTTCCTGATTGCAAAGAACCTGCGCTCAAACGTCCGCGAACTCGAAGGAGCACTCAATCGCGTTGTGGCGTATGCGCGGTTTCATGGCCGCGATATAAGCCTGGATGTCGCCAAGGAAGCCCTGCGCGACATCATCGGAGCCACGAATCGACAAATTTCCCTGGAACTCGTCCAGAAGACCGTGTCGGACTTCTACAAGATCAAGGTGGCTGACATGTACTCCCAGAAGCGCACTCGCGCCGTCGCCCGCCCGCGCCAGATAGCCATGTGGCTTACCAGGGAACTTACGTCCCACAGCCTGCCGGAAATCGGGGAGGCTTTCGGTGGCCGCGACCATACTACGGTTATGCATGCATGCCGCACGATCATGGATCTGCGCAGCAAGGACTCGCGACTGAATAACGACCTGCACGTCCTTATGCAAACCATCAAGGGATGACCATGAACAACTCGTGCGCACAACTTCTTAAGTATTGTGGAAAACCGGCACCGATCCCCACTACCTTGAGTACGATCCACAATTGTTCACATTGATCCGAGCGCTTTATCCTGTACCAAATCCACAAGGCAGTTCATTGTTCCAATTACGCAATAGACACCTATCCACAGCCAAGCGCTTTACTAATTAAGAAAAGAGATTCTTCCTATGTTCCTTTTCAAAGGCCCACGCGACCAACTGCTGGTACCGCTGCAATCGGTTTGCGGCATCGTCGAGAAGCGCCATACGCTGCCCATCCTCTCCAACGTACTCATGGAAAAGAACGGGGAAACGCTGACTCTCCTCGCAACCGACATCGAGATACAGATCACCACGACGACACCGACCGTCGGTGCGGAAAAAGCCTTCATGACCGTAGGCGCCCGCAAGCTTCAGGACATTCTGCGTTCCTTGCCTGAGAGCGCCGACGTAACCCTCGCCCTTGACGATAAACGGCTCCAGCTCAAGGCAGGAAAGAGTCGTTTCAACCTGCAGACGCTTCCCGCGGAAGACTTTCCGCGCATGACACGCGTTGACGGTCAGACGACACGCCTTTCACTTAGCCAGGGGCGCCTCAAGCGCCTGCTGGGCCTCGTCCAGTACGCAATGGCGCAGCAGGATATCC
>CAYTFA010000008.1:0-13832 GCA_964436755.1 uncultured Rhodocyclaceae bacterium
TGCGCCGCCGGCACAGAGGCCCGCTCCGGAAGCGGCCGCCGCGCAATCAAGGATGTCGCCGCTGGCCGCCGTTAACGACATCTACAACAGCCGCGACGATCGCCGCCTGGTTACGGTGAGCGCACCGAAGACGCAACTCCGGATCGGCAAGGATCCCTTCGACTTCACCGTGAGTTCGCGCGAAGGCGGCTACCTGTACGTGCTCATGGTCGGTTCCGACGGCCGCAGCTTCGACATGCTGTTTCCCAACCAGTTGGATGGAAAGAACCTGCTCGCGCCGGGCGTCAGCCTGCGGCTGCCGGGCGCACGCTGGCAGATCACGGCCGATGGGCCGCCGGGGAGGAATACCCTGCTCTTCGTGGTTGCCGACGCCCCGCGCGAATTCGCCGCTGCAGGACTCAAGCCGTCGGGACCGTTTTCCTCGGTCGAGGCGGTCGCGGCCAAGAACATCCAGCTGGTCACGGCCGGTGCCGGCCAGACGCCCGCCGACGAATGCGCGGGTCCGCCGGCGACGCGCACCCTGGCCGTTCAAAAGCGCTGCTCGACCTCCTATGCCGCGGCACTGCTGACCATCGAGGAAGTGCGCTGACCATGGACTGGCAGGCGACACTCGACGGACGATCCCTGCATCTAACGGATAAGGGTGCGACGCGCCTCTCGGTCGCGCTCGACGAGGGTGGCCGCTATCGCATCATCGTTCCCGAGCTCGCCGAGCTGAAGGCCATTCTCGCGGCACTCGAATCCCTGCCCTTGGTGGGAGTGCTGCCTGCGAACGGCGGGCTCCTTGGCGCAAAGACCGTGAGCGAAAACTTCGCGCTGGCACTGCATTTCGGCCAGGAACAAGCGGACGACGCGCAGGATGTCCGCGACGAAGAACTCCAGCGCGCGCTGCGCCTCGCGGGACTGCCCGCAGCGCGATTGGCCGGCATCGGGCGCGAACAGCCGATGAACCTGACACGTCCCGAGCGCTGGCTCCTCGGGTTTGCCCGCTACCTGGTGCTGCCGCCGGAGCTGCTGGTATTCGACCGGGCCTTTGCCGGCCTGGCGCGGCGCGAAGCGGACATGGTGGTGGCCTGCGCCGCGCTTTACGCTGAGTATCACCCGTTCCGTCCCGTCATGTTCATCGATCTCGACACGCACGAACTGCCCTCGGTAGGCCGTTGCCGCGGCGAACTTCGGTTGTCGGAAGCACAGGAGGCCGAATGTCCCTGCTGATCGACCACGGCGAGAGCATCGAGTCCCTGCGCCGGGGCACGCGCCGCTTCATCGCGGCCGGTATTGTCGTGGTGCTCGCGCTCGTCTTCGCCATCCTGGTGCGCCAGGGGCTGTTCCGTCCGACCACCACGCTCGGGTTCCTGGCCGACAGCGCGCAGGACATCAGCAAGGGCATGGCCGTCAAGATTGCCGGCTTTCGCGTCGGATCAGTGTCCGACATCACCCTGCGCGCCGATGGCAAGGTCGATGTCGCGCTCGAGGTCGATGCCGACCAGATGCGCTTCGTCACGCGCGACGCAGTGGCGGAGCTACGCAAGGAGGGACTCGTCGGTTCGGCCACGATCGAGATCGTCCCGGGCCCGGACAAGACGCGGCTCGCCTCGGCTGACGCACGGCTCGCCTTCTCGCGTGCCGAGGGACTGACTGCGATGGCGAACCAGTTGCGCGCGGAGATCGTGCCGATCCTGCGCGACGTGAAAACCATCACCGGCACCATCGCCGATCCCGAAAAGGGACTGCCGGCCACGCTGGCCCACGTGCGCGAGACCACGCAATCCCTGAATGCGCTGATCGCCACGAGCAACCAGCAGGTCGGCGCCATCGGCAACTCCGCAGTGCGGGTTCTGGGTAAGGCCGAGGAAGACATGTCGCGCCTCGGCGACACGCTGACCACTGCAAACGCCCGGCTCCCTGCACTTCTCGACAAGACGCAGGCCGTGCTCGACCACGTCGAGAGGATCGGCGCCGAGGCCGAGTCCACCTTGCCCCCGGCCCTGCGCGACGGCAGCGCCGTCGCCGGCGACGTGCGGGAGATCGTCACCGGCGCCAAACAGTCCTGGCCGATCAGGAATTTCGTTGCCCCACCGGGTCCGGCACGATTGGCGAACGACAGCGACCCGCAAGCTGCAGGAGGCCGCCGTGCGGCTCGCTAACCTGGCGCTCGCGGGAATACTCGTCGCATTGGCGGGATGCGGCGGAGCGCCTGTCACGCCGGAGCCGCCGCTGCGCAGCCAGGCCTTCGCCGCGGAGCAGGACGGCGCACGGCGCCATGCGCGCGGAGACTCCGTAGGCGCGGCGCGCAGCTTCGCTGCCGCCGAGCGGCAGTTCGCGGCACTCGATGACGGCGAGGGCGTCGCCCGCAACCGTCGATATCGGGCCCGCATGGCGCTGCAGTTGGGCGATGCCGAGGGAGCGCTGGCACTTGCCGACCCGATGAAGGAAGACACCGAGGCGCAACTGATCGCGGCCCAGGCCTTGCTCGCCGGCGGACGGGTCCCGGAAGCGGAGCTGCGGCTGGCAGCAGCAGCGTCAGGCTGCGGCAGCGCGTGCCCCCACGCTGCCTCCATTGCGCTCCTGCGGGCTCGCCGGGCGCTAGCCGCACAGGCGCCAGCGGAAGCCGAAGCCCATGCCCGCGGGGGACTGGCCCTGCTGCTGCGTGGGGACGCCACCGCCAATGCCGTCGAACTGGCGAACGCCCATCGCCTGCTCGGCGACGCGCTGCTTGCCGCATCCCGCCCCGCCGACGCGGAAGGCGAGATTGCCACGGCACTCGAACTGGATCGGCGCGCGGCGAATCCCGAAAAGATCGCCCGCGACTGGCTGCTGCTCGGGGACATCCGCCGCAGGCTCGGCAGCGATGCGCAAGCGAGCGACCGTGCCAGCGAGGCCTACCGTCGCGCCCGAGCGGTGGCGGAGGCCGCGGGCCTGGCCGAAATCACGAAGGCGGCGGAAGCCGCCCTAGCCAAGGAGTAGCCGAATGGATGCCCTCTTCGCCAAACGCCGTCCCATCGCAGCACTGCTCGCCGCAGCGTTCCTTGCCACGGCCACCGGCCCAGTGCTCGCCCAAGGCCGTGCGGACGTACCTCCGCCACCCGCGCCGCCGCAGGGACAGGAGTACGAACCGAAATTCATCTGGGGGCTGCTGCTCAACATCGCCTTCAAGTTCGCCATGTCGGCCTTCAGCGAATGGCTGGCGAACAAGATCACCAACGACCTTACCAATCCAAGCGCGATGCAGAAGATTCTGCTCAACGCCGCGCATGCCACCATCGTCCCGCTCGCCGATGCGGCACCGTTCGGCAGCAAGTCGGCCGGCGCCCCCGCCAACGCGGTCCTTGGCGAGCCGGCCAAGCCGGTCAGTGTGGAAAACGGCAGGGAGAACTTCCAGGGCGTGCATGTCGCCATCGTCGGCTTCGGCAGGAACGGTGCAGCCACCGGCATTCGCCCGGTCACAGCCGGCTTCCGCAGCGGCGACAGGATCAAGCTCAAGGTGCTGCCGACCTTCGACGGTCTGCTTGTAATCGACAACATCAACCCGAAAGGCGAGAAGCAGCAGATCTATCCGCCGCGCGCGAGCGATGTCGTGCGCCTCAAAGCCGGCGAGGAGGTACTGATTCCGCTGGCCCGGGACGAATACTTCGAGTTCGCCGGGGTCACCGGTGACGAGCAGCTCGTGATCACGCTGCGCGACCCGCGCGCGTTTGCCGGAAAGGAATCGACGGTAGCGCCCAACCGCAAGGACGAGGGTAACGGGTCGAGCTTCGTGCAGGAAACCCCGGGGGGAACCTACCCGGTGATTGCCCAGGCCCTGAGGCTGCAACACGGCAACTGATTGCCGTCGCCGGTTGCATAAGGGGCGGGATACACGGCGAATCTGAAAAAACGCACACCGGGGAGGGCGCCGCCCGCGCTGGTTTCCCGCGCCGGCCGGCGTCTATAATGATCCGATGCCTGCCCGCCCCGACGGAAGCCCGGAGAAATACAACGTCGCGGAAGAACGCCTGACCGGCAGGCGGTCGTGGCGATTGTTGGTAACGACGCTCGCCATCATCGTCGGCGCGACCTTCCTTGCGGAAGTCGTCATCATGCTGACGCTGCCGCGCCTGCTGCCGGAGGGCACCGGCCAGCTCGCCGAAATTCTGCTCGATGCGACGCTGCTCTCGCTCGCGCTTGGCGGCGTGGTGCTGCCCCTGCTGATGCGCATCCGAAGGCGCCACCTGCGCGAGGCGCGACGTGCGCTGCGCGTCCAGTTCACCCTCGATCGCCATGCCATCGTCAGCATCACCGACGTGCGCGGCGACATCACCTTCGCCAACGATCGCTTCTGCGAGATCAGCGGCTACTCGCGCGCCGAGCTGCTCGGCAGGAATCACCGCATCCTGAAGTCCGGCGTGCATCCGCAGCGGGTTTACGAGGAAATGTGGCGAACCATCGCGCAGGGTGGCGTCTGGGAGGGCGACATCTGCAATCGCAAGAAGAACGGCGGGCTCTACTGGGTGCACGCGACGATCGCGCCGTTCTTCGACGAACGCGGCAAGCCCCAGGAATACGTCGCCATCCGCACCGAGATCACGGCGCAGAAGGATCTGGAAAAGGTGGCCAAGCGCCAGGAGGCGCTGCTTCAGACGACGCTCGACAACCTCGGCGAGGGCGTCTATACGCTCGATGCCGAAGGTCGCGTCGCCTACATCAATGCCGAGGGCGAGCGGCTGATCGGCTGGCGCCTCGACGAACTTGCCGGCAAGCGCCTGCATGACATCATCCACCACCATCGCCCAGACGGCAGGCCGCTGCCGGCCGCGGAGTGTCCCATCCACCTGGCGATGCGCGAACATCGCATCTACCGCTCGAACGACGAGGTGTTCTTCCACAAGGATGGCACCGCGCTGCCAGTGAAGATCACCGGGGCGCCGCTGTCCCTCGGCGGCGAGTGGCAGGGTTCGGTCGCCGTGTTTTCGGACGTACGCGAAGAGCGCCAGCTCCAGAAGCATTTGCTCGAGGCGAAGGACGCCGCCGAAGCGGCCGCCCGGCTCAAGGGCGACTTCCTGTCGACCATGAGCCACGAGATCCGTACGCCGCTCAACGGCGTCATCGGCATGACCGACCTGCTGCTCGATACGCCGCTCGACAGTGAACAGACGGAATTCGCGCGCACCATCAAGACGTCCGCCGATGCGCTGATGGCAATCATCAACGACATCCTCGACTTCTCCAAGATAGAAGCCGGCCGCCTGACGCTGGAGAACACCAGCTTTTCGCTGCGGCAGACCGTCGAAGGGAGCCTCGACGTCGTCGTCGCCCGCGCGCAGGAGAAGGGGTTGACCCTCGCCGGCTTCGTCGCACCCGATGTCCCCGACCACCTGATTGGCGATCCGACGCGGGTACGCCAGATCCTGCTCAACTTCCTCTCCAACGCCATCAAGTTCACGGAAGCCGGCGAAGTACTCGCCCAGGCAACGCTGGAAGGCGCCATGGCCGAGAGCGACCGCATCACGCTCCGGCTCGCCGTGCGCGACTCCGGCATAGGCCTTGGCGAAGCAGCCAAGCGCACCCTGTTCCGGCCGTTTTCGCAGGCCGACAGCTCGACGACCCGCAAGTACGGCGGCACCGGTCTCGGCCTCTCCATCTGCAAGCGGCTGGTCGAAACCATGGGCGGCGAAATCGGGGTCGACAGCGAGCCGGGCAAGGGCGCGAGCTTCTGGGTGCGCATTCCGCTCGAGGTGGCCGTCGAGAACCGTACCGAAATGCCGCCCGACCGGATCCTCGAGGGCAAGCGCCTGCTGCTTGCCGGCGCGGGCGGTGCAAGCGCATGGGACCTGTATGCCGGCTCCTGGCAAGTCGACCGCGATCGTGCCTTGGACATCGCCGACGTGCACCAGGCGCTGGACCGCGCACTGCGCGCCGGCCGGCCGTTCGACGCAGTGCTGATCAACGGCACGCTCGGCGAGCGTCCGTTGGAACAAACGGTAGCGGAGCTTTGCGGCACAGGCGCAGCACCCGTGATCTGCTATGTGGCGCAGCCGGACCGCGACCTGAAGGCCGCGCTCGCTGCAGCCGGCGCTATCGTGCTGCAGCCGCCCATCAAGCAGTCGTCGCTGGCGGCGGCACTTGCCGCCCTGTCGGGCCGGGCGCGTCCGAGCATGGCGCGGCGCTCCGCGGACGACACCGAACCGGCCGCCACTATCGGACCTGCCCGGGTGGCGGCGCGGCTCCTGCTGGCAGAGGACAACCCGGTCAACCAGCGCGTCGCGGTGCACCTGCTGGGCAAGCTTGGCCACGTGGTCGACGTCGTGGGCACGGGTGCGCAGGCGGTAGCCGCGGCGGCAAGCGGCGAGTACGCCTTGGTCCTGATGGACTGCCAGATGCCCGAGATGGACGGCTTCGAGGCGACGGCCGCGATTCGCCGAAGCGAGGCCGGCGGACGCCACCTGCCTATCATTGCCATGACCGCCAATGCCCTGCAGGGCGATCGCGAGCGCTGCCTCGCCGCCGGCATGGACGATTACATCGCCAAGCCGATCAACGCGATCCAGCTCGAAGAAACCCTCGCCGCCTGGCTGCTGTCCCGGGACGGCGATGTCCGCGCCGCCAATGCGGCGCCGACACCCGGCCGCGACGTGGCCGGCCAGGAGACGACCGCCATCGACCTCAGCCGGTTGACCGAAATGTTCGGCGACGACGTCGAGGTGGTGAACGAATTGCTGGCGGTATTCCGCGAGTCGCTGCCCACGCTGCGCTCCGCGCTCGCCTCCGAGGTACGCGATCGCGGCGCGCGGCTGCGCCGGATCACGCATGAACTGCGCGGTTCCGCGTCCAATGTCGGCGCCCTGCGCCTCGCCGAACTGGCAAGCCAGATCGAAGCCCTCGCCGACGGCGGCGCCTGGCCGGAGATCGAATTCCTTGCCGCCCGCGTTGACGCCGAATGCGACCGGGTCGACAATTTCATCCAGCGCCGCCTGGCGCCCGCAAGGCCTTGAGCATGGACACCAAACAACGAATACTTGTGGTCGACGACAATGCGGTCAACCTGACCCTGTTTCGCCACCTCCTGCAGAAGATCGAAGGCACGCTGGTCGAATGCCGCGACGACCCGCAGGCCGCCCTGGCCTGGTGTGCCGAGAACGAGCCGGACCTCATCCTGCTCGATTACATGATGCCCGAGGTCGATGGGCTCGAGTTCATCCGGCGCCTGCGCCAGATTCCGCGCCGCGAGGACGTCGCCGTGGTGATGGTGACGGCCGACACGGAAAGCGACGTGCGGCACCGCGCACTCGAACTCGGTGCGCAGGACTTCCTCACCAAGCCGGTCGACCGGGTCGAGCTGACGGCGCGCGTGCGCAACCTGCTCGCCCTGCACCACAGCCGGCGCCAGCTCGCCAACCGCGCGGAGTGGCTGGCGGCCGAGGTCGCCAAGGCCACTGCGGAAATCGCCGCACGCGAGAAGGAGGCCATCCTGCGCCTGTCGCGCGCGGCGGAATACCGCGATCCGGAAACCGGCATGCATCTGCTGCGCATGTCGAACTATTGCCGGATCATCGCCGCGCAACTCGGCCTCTCCGAGGCGGAACAGGCCCTGCTGCTCGAATCCTCGCCGATGCACGACATCGGCAAGGTCGGCACGCCCGACCACATCCTGCTCAAGCCCGGCCGCCTGACGCCCGAGGAAATGGAAATCATGAAGCAGCATGCGACGATAGGCTACGAGATCCTGCGCGACTCGCTCTCGCCGCTGCTGCAGTGCGCCGCGGTGGTGGCCAGCGCGCACCACGAGAAGTTCGACGGCAGCGGCTATCCGCAGGGGCTGGCCGGCGAGGCGATCCCGCTGCACGGCCGCATCGTCGCTGTCGCCGACGTGTTCGACGCGCTGACCTCCGAGCGGCCCTACAAGAAAGCCTGGACCCTCGATGCCGCCGTGGATTTCCTCAAGAGCAACGCCGGGACCCATTTCGACCCGGCGTGCGTCGAAGCCTTTCTCGCCGCCTGGCCAAAGGTCCTCGAGATCAGGGCGCGCTACCACGACGAAGCCGAGGCTACCCCGGCTGCGGATACCTGAATCATGACCATGATCGACCCAGGCCGCTTCGTCGAGCTCAAGGCCAGTGGCAACCTGCCCTCACCGCGGGGCGCCGCGCTCAAGGTCATCGAATTGTGCCAGCGCGAAAACGTCACCCTGCCCGAAATCATCCAGGTGTTGCAGCTCGATCCGGCCATGGTCGGCCGCGTCCTCAAGCTGGCCAATTCGGCTGCGTTCGGGCGCCCGCGTCCGGTGGTGGCGCTTACCCCCGACGTGCTGATGTCGATCGGCATCCAGGCGGTGCGCCAGGTGGTGCTTGCCTTCGCCCTGGTTTCCGACAATCGGCACGGTCGTTGCCCCGGCTTCGACTACGAAGCATTCTGGTCGCGCTCGGTAGCCACCGGCGTCGCCGCCCAGTTGATCGGCGCGGCGACCCGCGCGGCCCCGCCGACCGAGCTGTTCACCGTTGGCTTGCTCGTGGACATCGGCCGCCTCGGTCTGGCGGCGCTCTACCCCGATCGATATGGCGACCTGCTGGCGCGGGCCGGCGGCCCGTATTCGCCAAAGCTGGATGCCATGGAGCGGGAAACCTTCGGCCACGACCATCTCGAGGTCGCGGCGGCGATGATGCGCGACTGGGGCCTGCCCAAGCTGTTCACCGACGCCGTGCTGTTCCACCGCTCGCCGAAGGACGCGGAATTCGGCGCCGAATCGCGCAGTGCGCGCCTCGCCAACGGCCTCAACCTGGCCACCATGCTGGCCGAGGTCTGCTTCGTTCCCGAGACACAGCGCACCGCCGCCTTCGCCAGGCTGCGCCCGCTCGGCGAGCGGCTCGGCATCGGCGACGGCAACCTCGCCGCGCTGGGCGACCAGATGCTGCGCGAATGGAAGGAGTGGGGCGCGTTGCTCGAGGTGACGGTGCAGGATATTCCCTCGTTCACCACGCTCGAGGCGCAGGCGGAACCCGCCGCGGCCCGCGAGGGCGGAGAGAAGCGCGACGCCTTCACCATCCTCGTCGTCGATGACGATCCAACGGTGCGCCTCCTGCTGCAGAAGCTGCTGGCAGGCGCGGGGCATGCGGTGCACCTCGCCCGCGACGGGCGCGAGGGCCTGGTCCAGGCCCTGCAGCACCAGCCGCAGATCGTCATCACCGACCTCGTCATGGGCGAACAGGGCGGGCTGCAGCTCATCCGCCAGTTGCGCCAGACCGACATCGGACGTTCCATCTACATCATGGTCCTGACGGTGTTCGACGATGACGAGAAGCTCTCGGAGGCCTTCGATACCGGCGCCGACGACTACCTCGTAAAGCCGGTGGTGGCCAAATCCCTGCTGGCGCGGCTCAAGGCCGGCATGCGCACGATCCGCGAACAGCAGTCGCTGCGCCGCGAGCAGGAAGAATTGCGGCGGCGCCTGCTGGAACTGTCGATCGCCAACCAGCGCGCACAGGAAGCCGCGCTGACCGATGTCCTCACCGGCCTTTACAACCGGCGCCACGCCATCGACCGCCTGGCCCAGGAGTGGGCGGAGGCAGAGCGCGGACACCGTCCCCTGTGCATCCTGTCGATCGACATCGACCACTTCAAGGCCGTCAATGACACCCACGGTCACGATGTCGGCGACGCCGCGCTGCGGCAGTTCGCCGAGATCCTGCGCGCGTTCTCGCGTGCGGCCGACGTAGCCTGCCGTTTCGGCGGCGAGGAGTTCCTGCTGATCGCACCCGACACCCCCCTCGAGGGCGCGGTCAACCTTGCCGAGCGGATCCGCCGCGCGGTCGAGGCGAAGCCGCTGGTTGCCGCCGGCGTTTCGCTGCGCCTGACGGCAAGCGTCGGTGTCGCCGAGAAGGCGCCGCATCACGCAAATATCGACCAATTGATCAAGTCCGGCGACGAGGCCCTGTACCAGGCCAAGCAGAACGGACGCAACCGCGTGGAAAGGGCCCGCCCCTAGCGCGGCGCACCGGACTGCCATCCCCGACAGACAGGAGAAAGCAATGCTCGTGAAACAGGTCGTCCTTGGCGCCAATGCCGTCACCAAGGATTCGCTGCTGCCGCTCACCTCGATTGCACCGCAACTGGTGATCGCCTTCGGCGCACTGCCGTTCTTCTCCGAACCAGGCATGGCGGACATGCTGCGCCGGACATTTCCCGAGGCCGCGCTGATCGGCTGTTCGACGGCCGGCGAGATCACCCGCGACGGAGTGAATGACGGCCATTGCGTAATCACCGCGGTTCACTTCGAAGGCACGCGCGTGCGCGCCGCCACCGCGCGACTGGCAGGCATGGCGGATTCACAGGCGGCCGGAACGCGTATCGGCCGCGAGTTGGCCGCGCCCGATCTGCGGGCCGTGCTGGTGCTCGGCCCGGGCGTGCAGATCAATGGCAGCGCGCTGGTCGAAGGCATCGGCGGCGAAGTCGGCAACGCCCCCATCACCGGCGGACTGGCCGGCGATGGCGGCGCCTTCGTCCGCACCTGGACGCTGGGCGCCGCGGGCGCCACCGACGATCACGTGGCCGCCGTCGGCCTTTACGGCGAAGCGATCGACTTCGCGCACGGATCCTTCGGTGGCTGGGAGCCCTTCGGTCCGGCGCGCAAGGTCACGCGCTGCGATGGCAACGTGCTCTTCGAACTCGACGGCGAACCGGCCCTGGACATCTACAAGCGCTATCTCGGCGACCATGCCAAGGGCCTGCCGGCCTCGGGGCTCTTGTTCCCCTTTGCGATGGTGGGCGAGGACCGCAATGCAGTCGGCCTCATCCGCACCATCCTCGGCATCGACGAGGTCGCCGGCAGCCTGACGCTGGCCGGGGCCATCGACCCGGATGGCTATCTCAAGCTGATGCACGCCAGCACCGACCGGCTGGTGAACGGCGCAGAAGCCGCCGCCGAAGCGGCGCGGCGCATGCACCACAGCGAAGGCGACAGCCTTGCCATCCTGGTCAGCTGCGTCGGCCGCAAGCTCGTCATGGGCGAGCGCGTCGACGAGGAAGTCGGGGCCGTCGCCGATGTCTTCGGCACGCGCGCAACGCTGACCGGCTTCTACTCGTATGGCGAGATCAGTCCGTTCGCCCCCGGCGGTGCCTGCCACCTTCACAACCAGACCATGACGATCACCTGGATCGGGGAGAGGTAGGCCCAGGCCGCCGCCGCGCTCCTCTGCCGCACATGCACCGCAGCCTGCAACGCCAGCTCAAGCAAGTCCTCGGCCTCGCCGACAGCGAGGCAGTGGAAGCCCTGATCGCCGCGGCCGGCGAGGCAGCCGCCCGACCGGACGTACCCGCCACGGTGGCAAAACTGCTCGGGCAACTCGGCCCGCTGCTGCAGCGCGTCGATGCGGCCTACGAGCAAGCCGATCGCGACCTCGAATTGCGCACGCGCAGCCTGGAACTCAGTTCCGTCGAGCTGGATGCCGCAAACACCCGGCTGCGTGCCGACCTTGCGGCGCGCACGCGCGCCGTGCAGGCGCTGCACACCACGCTCGACGGCCTGCTCGGCCGCGCGCCGGGCGAAACCGAAGGCGCTACCGTCGCGTGCGACGAGCTGGAAGACCTGTCGCGCCTCGTTGCCGAGATGGTTGCCGAGCGCGAGCGCGAACGCAACCGACTCGACAACCTGCAGTTCGCGCTCGACGAGCACTCCATCGTCAGCGTCACCGACCTCGACGGCATCATCACGTTCGCCAACGACCGCTTCTGCGAGATCAGCGGCTACTCGCGCAGCGAGTTGCTCGGATCCAACCACCGCGTCGTGAATTCCGGCCACCACCCGCGCGAGTTCTTCGCCGAGATGTGGCGCACCATTTCCAGCGGCGCGGTCTGGCGCGGCGAGGTCTGCAACCGGCGCAAGGACGGCCACCTGTACTGGGTGGCGGCCACCATCGTGCCCATGCTCGACGAAAGCGGCCTGCCCGTCGAGTACATCGGCATCCGTACCGACATCACGGCACGCAAGCAGGCCGAGTCCCAGCTCGCCGACCAGTTGCTGTTCAGCAAGCAGCTCATCGACGCCATTCCCATTCCGATCTATTTCAAGGGAACCGACGGCCGCTACATCGGCTGCAACCGGGCCTTCGCCGAGTTGCTGGGCATCCACGACATCGACGCCTGGCTGGGCACCACGGTAAGCGCCCTGAACATCGACAGCTCGGCCGCCGAATTCCACCGCGGCAAGGACGCCGAACTGTTTGCCAGCGGTGTGGTGCAGACCTACGAGATGCGCAACATGCGCATCGGCGAGCGCGAGTACAGCATGCGCTACCACAAGGCGGCGCTGACGCGCACCGACGGCAGCGTGCGCGGCCTGATCGGGGCCATGATCGACCTCACCGAACGTTACCGCTGGGAGGATGGCCTGATCCTGGCGCGCGACGCCGCCGAGGCGGCGAACCGCGCGAAGAGCGACTTCCTCGCCAACATGAGCCACGAAATCCGCACGCCGATGAACGGCATCATCGGCATGACCGACCTCGCCCTCGAAACCAGGCTCGACGACGAGCAGCGCGAGTACCTGCAGATCGTCAAGTCCTCGGCCGAGGCGCTGCTCACCATCATCAACGACATTCTCGACTTCTCGAAGATCGAGGCGGGCAAGATGGCGATCGAGGAAATTGCCTTCGACCTGACGCGCACCGTTGCCGAGACCCTCAAGACCATGGCTCTGCGCGCTCACCAGAAGGGCCTCGAGCTGGTCGCGGACATCGCGCCGGACATCCCGCGCCGGGTCGTCGGCGACCCGGGCCGCGTGCGGCAGATCCTGCTCAACCTCGTCGGCAACGCCGTGAAGTTCACCGAGCGCGGTGAAATCGTCGTGCGCCTCACCGCGGACCGCGTCGATGCCGACCAGACGACGCTGCGCTTTGACGTCAGCGACACGGGCATCGGCATCGCGCCGGAGCAGCAGCTCACCATCTTCGATGCCTTCGCCCAGGAGGACGCGTCGACCACGCGCCGCTACGGCGGTACCGGGCTTGGCCTCACCATCTCGCGCCGGCTCGTGCAACTCATGGGCGGCGAGCTGTCGGTGGAGAGCACGCCGGGGACGGGAAGCACCTTCAGCTTCACGCTGCGTCTCGGCATCGATGCCGGCTCGGCCGAGGCGCCGGCCGCCGCCGACCTTCCCGGGCGCAGCGCCCTGATCGTGGACGACAACGCGGTCAATCGCGAAGTGCTGCAACGCATGCTGCAGCGCTGGGGCATGCGGGCGGATGCGGCGGAGTCGGGCGCGGAAGCGACCAGCCGGCTTGCCGCCGGGGTCCGCCCCGATGTCGTCCTGCTCGATGCACACATGCCGGACATGGACGGCTTTGCCGTCGGCGCCTGGATACGTGCGCGGCCGGAACTGGCCAAGCTCCCGGTGGTCATGCTGTCCTCAGGCGCCCAGCGCGGCGACGCGCAGCGCTGCCGCGAAGTCGGGCTCGACGGCTATTTCCCGAAGCCCGTCGCCGAGGAGGAACTGCACGCGGCGCTGCAGGCCCTGCTGGGCCAGGCCGGCGCGACCGCCGAAACACCGGCCGAGTTCGTCACCCGCCATGTGCAGCGCGACCGGCACGCAGCGCTCGACGTGCTGCTGGTCGAGGACAACCCGGTCAATCAGACGCTGGCGCGGCGCCTGCTGGAAAAATGGGGCCACCGCGTGACCATCGCGGGCGATGGTCAGCAGGCCCTGGACGCCATCGCCGACGGCCGCTTCGACGTCGCCCTGATGGACATGCAGATGCCGGTGATGGACGGCCTGGCAGCCACGCGCGAACTGCGCCAGCGTGAAGCGCAGCGCGGCCTGCCGCACCTGACGGTGATCGCCATGACCGCCAACGCGATGCAGGGCG
>CAYTFA010000009.1:0-13803 GCA_964436755.1 uncultured Rhodocyclaceae bacterium
GCCCTCGATCATCAAGGACATCGAGCGCGCCATACGCAGCCTGGCGGCCGAGGGCAACATGGCCATCCTGCTGGTCGAGCAGTACTACGATTTCGCCGAGAGCCTCGCCGACCAGTATCTGGTCATGGAACGCGGCGAGATCATCAAGCGCGGGGCGGGCCGCGACATGGCGGCCGATGGAGTGCGCGAACTGCTGGCGGTTTGAAGCGGCGCTATGATCCGGCCATGCATCCCGCTGATCCCCTCGTCGCATGCTGGCCGGCCCGGCTCGAACTCGGCTTCGAACGACGCGGCGACCCCACCCGGCTCGTGCATCGCGTCCACCACGGCCCGTTGCGGGTGCAGAAGCCATTGCACCCCGAAGGCCCGGAGCTCTGCCATGCGATCGTCCTGCATCCACCGGCCGGGATCGTCGGCGGCGACCGGCTCGACCTCGACATCACGCTCGGCGAGAACGCACAGGCGCTGCTTACCACCCCCGGGGCGGGCAAGTGGTACCGCTCGCCGGCCGAAGGGCGTGTTTGGGCCGAGCAGCGCGTGCGCCTGACGCTTGGCGCCGGCGCCACCGCGGAATGGCTGCCGCAGGAAAGCATCGTCTTCGATGGCGCCGAGGCGCGCATGGAGACGCGCGTCGAGCTTGCGTCCGGTGCCCGTTATCTCGGCATCGAGACGCTATGCCTGGGTCGCCGTGCCAGCGGCGAGAAGTTCGCGCGCGGATGCCTGCGGCTGGCCAGCGACATACAGCTCGACGGCCGGCCGCTGTGGCGTGAGCGGGGGATCATCGATGGCGGTTCGCCGCTGCTGGATTCGCCGATCGGCATGGCCGGCTTCAGTGTTTGCAGCACGGTCCTGGCGGCGGGGATCGACCTGCCGCCCGAGGCATTGGCGGGATGTCGGGCAGCCAAGCCGGACGAGGCCGGTGCGCAGACGGGCGTCAGCGCCATGCCGCAGCTTTTCGTCGGCCGCTACCTCGGCCATTCGGCAGAGTCGGCGCGCCGCTGGTTCGCCGCACTCTGGCAACACGTGCGGCCCGTCGTGATCGGCCGGGAGGCAGCAGTCCCGCGCATATGGAACACCTGAGAAACGTCAAGGAGGACGCATGGAACTGACCCCACGCGAAAAGGACAAGCTGCTGATCTTCACTGCCGCGCTGCTGGCCGAGCGGCGCAAGGCGCGCGGCCTCAAGCTCAACTACCCGGAGGCCGTGGCCTTCATCACGGCCGGCATCCTCGAGGGCGCGCGCGACGGGCGCACCGTGGCCGAACTGATGAATCATGGCACGACGCTGCTGAAGCGCGACGAAGTGATGGAGGGCGTGCCGGAGATGATTCCGGACATCCAGGTCGAGGCGACTTTTCCCGACGGCACCAAGCTGGTCACCGTCCACAATCCGATCGTGTAGGGGGTGCGATGATTCCAGGCGAAATGCAGGTCGCGGCCGGCGAGATTGAACTCAACCCCGGCCGACGCACGCTGACCATCGAGGTCGCGAATACCGGTGACCGGCCGATCCAGGTCGGCTCGCACTACCACTTCTTCGAAACCAACGATGCGCTGTCCTTCGATCGCGCCGCTGCGCGCGGCATGCGGCTCAACATCGCCGCCGGTACGGCGGTCCGCTTCGAGCCGGGCCAGACGCGCACGGTGCAGCTGGTGGATTACTCCGGAGAGCGCAAGGTCTACGGCTTCCAGGGCAAGGTGCAGGGGGCGCTGAAATGAAGATCACCAGACAAGCCTATGCCGAGATGTTCGGGCCGACCGTAGGCGATCGCGTCCGCCTTGCCGATACTGAACTCTGGATCGAGGTCGAAAAGGACTACACGATCTATGGCGAGGAAGTGAAGTTCGGCGGCGGCAAGGTGATTCGCGACGGCATGGGCCAGGGCCAGAAGCTGGCCAGGGACGTGGCCGACACGGTGATCACCAATGCCCTGATCGTCGATGCCGTGCAGGGCATCGTAAAGGCCGACGTCGGCCTCAAGAGCGGCCGCATCTGGCGCCTGGGCAAGGCCGGGAATCCCGATGTGCAGCCGGGCGTGACGATACCCATCGGCGCCGGTACCGAAGTCATCGCCGGCGAGGGGATGATTGTCACCGCCGGCGGCATCGACACCCACATCCACTTCATCTGCCCGCAGCAGATCGACGAAGCCCTGATGTCCGGCGTCACCACCATGATAGGAGGCGGCACCGGGCCCGCCACGGGGACCTTCGCCACGACGTGCACGCCCGGGCCCTGGCATCTTCATTCGATGCTATCCGCGGCCGATGCCTTCCCGATGAACCTGGGCTTCCTCGGCAAGGGCAACGCCGCGCTGCCGGGACCGCTCAGGGAACAGGTGGAAGCCGGCGCCATTGGCCTCAAGCTGCACGAAGACTGGGGCACCACGCCGGCGGCGATCGACAACTGCCTGACGGTGGCCGACGCGCT
This sequence comes from uncultured Rhodocyclaceae bacterium, assembly GCA_964436755.1. Taxonomy (GTDB): domain Bacteria; phylum Pseudomonadota; class Gammaproteobacteria; order Burkholderiales; family Rhodocyclaceae; genus Sulfuritalea. The sequence continues at coordinate 2,432 of CAYTFA010000009.1, forward strand.
CGACGTACAGGTTGCGATCCATACCGACACGCTCAACGAATCCGGCTTCGTCGAGGCGACCATCGCCGCCTTCAATGGCCGCACCATCCATACCTTCCATACGGAAGGCGCCGGCGGCGGCCATGCGCCCGACATCATCAAGGCCGCGGGGTTGCCCAACGTCCTGCCCAGTTCCACCAACCCGACCATGCCCTACACGCGCAACACCATCGACGAGCATCTCGACATGCTGATGGTGTGCCACCACCTGGATCCGGCAATCGCCGAGGACGTCGCCTTCGCCGAATCGCGTATCCGCCGCGAGACCATCGCCGCCGAAGACATCCTGCACGACCTTGGCGCATTCTCGATGATGTCGTCCGACTCGCAGGCGATGGGCCGCGTCGGCGAGGTAGTGATCCGCACCTGGCAGACGGCGCACAAGATGAAGCTGCAGCGCGGGTCCCTCAAGGGCGACCCGGCGCGCCACGACAACCAGCGCGTCAGGCGCTATGTCGCCAAGTACACCATCAACCCGGCCATTACGCACGGCATTGCCCATGTCGTCGGCAGCATCGAGCCGGGCAAGCTCGCCGACCTGGTGCTGTGGAAGCCGGCCTTCTTCGGCGTCAAGCCGTCGCTCATCCTCAAGGGGGGCATGATTGCGGCCGCCGCCATGGGCGATCCGAATGCATCGATCCCGACGCCGCAACCCGTGCATTACCGCCCGATGTTCGGTGCCTACGCCGGCGGACTGAAGACGTCGCTCACCTTCGTTTCCAAAGCGGCGCTCGCCAACCCGGCCGTACAAGCGCTCGGGCTGCAGAAGCGGCTCGAGGCGGTGCAGGGTTGTCGCAGCGTGACGAAGAAGGACATGGTGCGCAACGATGCCACGCCGGTCATCGAGGTCGACCCGGAAACCTATGCGGTGCGCGCCGACGGAGAGCTGCTGGTCTGCGAGCCGGCTAGCGTGCTGCCGATGGCGCAGCGCTACTTCCTGTTCTGACCCGGTCTGTCACGCAGCGGAATTTGGTAGTCTGAGCGGATCGAAACGGAAGCAAGGATAGGACTGCCATGCCGCACATCGACCTCGGGGACGTCAAGTACTACTACGAGCTCCACGGCGAGGGCGCCGAGACCATCACCATCCTCAATGGGCTGACCATGAGCACCGTGGCCTGGGCCACCCAGCTCAAGGACTTCGTGCCGCATTTCCGCGTGCTGCTGCTCGATCTGCGCGGACAGGGCCAGACCGAGCGTACCGACGAGGAAGCGTATCCGCTGCAGCGCCAGGCCGACGACCTTGCGCGCCTGCTGGACAAACTGGGCATTGCCCGCACCCACCTGTTTGCGCTTTCCTACGGCGGCATCGTCGCCCAGTACTTTGCCCTGAGCCACCCGCAGCGGCTCGGGCGCATGGTACTCGCCGATACCATCGCCTGGTCCGACGAAGTGAACCGTGCGCTGCACGACGGCATCGTGGCCGCGTGGGACGCGGGCGGCTCGAAGCTGCGCTTCCGGGTCATGCTGCCCATCACCTTCGGCGCCAACTTCCTCAAGCTCGCCGCGCCAATGATCCCGGCGCTGGAGGCGGCGGCCGAGGCGCTGCCCTGGGCGGGCACGCGCGCCATGATGGTCGGCGTGCTGGACCACGACCTGCGGGAACGGCTGAAGGACATTCGTGCCGAGACCCTGCTGGTCTTCGGCGAGGACGACCGCTTCACGCCGCTCTACCATGCCCGCGTCCTGCAGGCAGGCATTCCCGGTGCGCAATTGCGGATCATCCCCGGTGTCGGCCACGCCTCGCCGCTGGAGAATCCGGGCGCCGTCGACGCCCTGGCGCTGGCCTTCTTCCGCGGCCAGCCGCTGCCAGGCTGATGCTGCTGATCGAGAAGCTCGCTCCAGCGGGTGCCGTCGCCAGCGAGCGTCTCGAGCTTTCGTTCGAGTTGCGCTGCAAGAGCCGGCTGCGCACCCGCCTGGCCAGCGGTGAGGACTGCGGGCTGTTTCTGGAGCGCGGCACGGTGCTGCGTGGTGGCGACCGGCTGCTAGCGGGCGACGGACGCATCGTCGAGATGGTGGCGGCGCCCGAGTCGCTGCTCGAGGCCGGTACCGACGACCCCCTGTTGCTGGCCCGCGCGGCGTACCACCTCGGCAACCGGCACGTCGCGGTCGATATCCTGCCCGGAAGGCTGCGCATAGGTGCGGATGCGGTACTCGGCGAGATGCTGCGCGGCCTCGGACTCGCGGTCAGCGCCGTGGTTGCACCGTTCGAGCCGGAAAGCGGCGCCTACGGATCGCATGGGGGCCACGCCCATCCGCAGGGGCACAGCAGCGACGGCGAAGGGCACGGACCGCGCATCCACGACCACTTCGCCTCGCGATGAATCACGCGCTGCCCCGCCTGCTTCAATTGGCCAGCCCGGCGCTGCCGGTCGGCGCCTATACCTATTCGCAGGGCCTCGAGTGGGCCATCGAGGCCGGTACCGTGCGCGACGAGCTTACGGCGCTCGCGTGGGTCGGCGACCAACTCGAGTGGAACGTCGGGCGCTACGAGGCGCCGTCGCTCGGTCGACTTGTTGCGGCCTGGTCCGAGCGCGACATCGACGCCGTGCACCGGATCGATGCCGACTACCTCGCCAGCCGGGAAACCGCCGAATTGCGCGCCGAGACGCTGCAGATGGGACACTCGATGCGCCGGCTGCTGGCCGAACTGCACGACTTCCCGGCCGCTTACGCAGCCGAACTCGCTGCCATTGCCACGCCGACCTTTCCCTGCGTCTGGAGCGCCGCGGCTGCCGCCTGGGACGTCGTTCCGCGCGACGCACTCGCCGCCTGGCTCTGGAGCTGGGCTGAGAACCAGGTCATGGCGGCCCTGAAGGCGGTACCGCTGGGCCAGGCGGCCGGGCAGCGCATTCTCTTCGCCGTCGGCGCGCGCATCCCCGCGCTGACCGAACGCGCGCTGCGCCTCGGCGACGACGAGACCAGCAATTTCGCGCCGGGCTTTGCCATAGCCTGCGCACTGCACGAAACCCAGTATTCGAGGCTTTTCAGGTCATGAGCGAGAACAATTCGAGAGTGGACCGTTTGCGGCCTGCATCCGCGTTGCGGGTCGGAATCGGCGGCCCGGTCGGGTCCGGCAAAACCGCGCTGACGCTCGCACTGTGCCGGGCGCTGCGCGATACCTACAACATCGCCGCGGTCACCAACGACATCTATACCGAGGAGGATGCGCAGTTTCTGGTGCGCAACGAGGCGCTGCCTCCGGAACGCATCATCGGGGTGGAAACCGGAGGCTGCCCGCATACGGCGATCCGCGAGGACGCCTCCATCAATCTCGAGGCGGTGGACCGCCTCAACGCGCGCTTTCCCGGGCTGGAGATCGTCTTCATCGAAAGCGGCGGCGACAACCTCGCGGCGACCTTCAGTCCGGAACTGTCGGACCTGACGCTCTACGTCATCGACGTTGCCGCCGGTGACAAGATTCCGCGCAAAGGCGGCCCCGGCATCACCAAGTCCGATCTGCTCGTCATCAACAAGATCGACCTCGCACCTATGGTCGGCGCCTCGCTCGACGTGATGGAACGCGATGCCAGGAAGATGCGAGGTGAGCGGCCCTTCGTGTTCTCCAACATGAAGACAGGTTCCGGCCTCGACCGGATCATCGCCTTCATCGTCGACAAGGGCATGCTGCCGGCGCGTTGAGGGACGCGCTTGCTCAGCCGGCGCCGGTCTGCGTCCGCTACATCTCGACCTGGGTGCCGAGTTCGACGACGCGGTTGGGTGGCAATCCGAAGAAGGCGGCTGCGCTGCCCGCATTGCGGAACATCGCGACGAAGATCTTCTCGCGCCAGAATTGCATTTCCGATCCGAGCCTGGGAATCAGGGTTTCCCTGCCAAGGAAGTAGGACGTGTCCATGGGATCGAGGTCGAGGCCGTCTTCGAGACACCACTCGAGTGCCGTCGGAATGTCCGGGCGCTCCATGAAGCCGAAGAACACCTTGATCCGCCAGAAGTCCTTAGGCAGGTGCTGCACGGAAACGCGCTTCGAGTCGGTGAAGCGGGGTACGTCGAGAATGACCACCGAGACAAGCACGTTGCGCTCGTGCAGGGCTTTGTAGTGCTTGAGGCTGTGCAGCATCGCATTGGGAACCGCTTCTGGATTCGGCGAGAGGAACACGGCCGTCCCGGGTACGCGGATCACCGAGTCGTCGATTCCCGCTACGAAGCCATCGAGTCCGATCGCGTCCGCCGCCAGGCGCCGGCGCAGCATGTCACGACCCAGTTTCCAGGTCGAAAGCAGCAGGTAGACGCCGAAGCCGAACACCAGCGGGAACCACCCGCCGTCGTGGATCTTCACCGAGTTGGCGGAGAAGAAGGCCAAGTCGATAAGCGCAAACGGCAGCGCGCCGAGGAATGCACGCCACGCCGGCCACCCCCACAGGTAGCGCGCAACGACGTAGGCCAGAATGTCGGTGATGAACATGGTTCCCGTAACGGCGATGCCGTAGGCGGCGGCAAGGTTCGATGAACTGCCGAAACCGACAACTAGGGCCACGACGGCCAGCAACAGGGTCCAGTTGATCGCCGGCAGGTAGATCTGCCCGATTTGTTCGTCGGACGTATGGCTGATTTCCATGCGTGGCGAGAAACCCAACTGGATCGCCTGCTGCGTAATCGAGAAGGCACCCGAGATCACGGCCTGCGAGGCGATGACCGTGGCGACAGTGGACAGCACGACCATCGGCAACAGCAACGCATCGGGGGCCAGCAGGTAGAAGGGGTTTTCGATCGCCTTGGGGTCCTGCAGCAACAGGGCGCCCTGGCCAAAGTAGTTGAGCAGGAGCGCCGGAAGCACGAGCCCGAACCAGGCGTACTGGATCGGCTTCTGGCCGAAGTGGCCCATATCGGCATAGAGCGCTTCGGCCCCGGTCAATGCCAGCACGGTGGCGCCAAGGGAGAGAAAGCCGAGCATCGGGTTGGCGTCGAAGAAGCGCAGGGCGTGCAGGGGATTGATCGCCTCGAGCACGTAAGGGTTGTGGGAGATTCCGGAAATGCCCAGCACTGCGAGCGTGAAGAACCAGAGCACCATGATCGGACCGAAGAGCACGCCTACGGCCGCCGTACCGCGTCGCTGGACGATGAAGAGTACGACCAGGATGACCAGCGAGATCGGCAGGACATAGGGCTTGAAGGCGGGCGTAGCCACTTCAAGGCCTTCAACGGCGGACAGTACCGAAATCGCCGGAGTGATGACGCCGTCGCCGTAGAACAACGCCGCCCCGAACAAGCCCAGGACCAGCACGATGCGGCGCCCGCGCGAGCTGTCTGCTAGCGGCCGCATGGCCAGCGCCATCAACGCCATGATGCCACCCTCGCCCTTGTTGTCGGCGCGCATGATGAAGGTGACGTACTTGAGACTGACCACTACCATGAGTGACCAGAAGATCACCGACAGGATGCCGAGCACGTTCGCCGGCGTGATCGGCACCGGATGGTGGGCGCCGCCAAATATCTCCTTGATGGCATACAGTGGGCTGGTGCCGATGTCGCCGTAAACGACGCCGAGCGCGGCGAGGGCCAGCGCGGCCAGGCGGCCGTTCTTGTTAGCGTCGGACATGGTAAACCTCGTGCCTAAGGTTGAAAGCGGTAGCCGATGCCGGTTTCGGTGAGGATGTGGCGGGGCCGGGTCGGGTCGGCTTCCAGCTTCTGGCGCAGGCGGCCGACGTAGACCCGGAGATAGTGGTTGTTGTCGCGATGGCCGGGGCCCCAGACCTTGTCGATGAGGAAGCCGTGAGTCAGCACGCGCCCGGGGTTGGTAACCATCAGGGTGAGCAGGCTGTATTCCTGCGGAGTGAGGTGAATGTCCGTTCCGGCGCGCTGGATCACGTGACGGGACAGGTCGAGTTCCACCTCGCCGAAGGCGTGGCGTGCGCCGGCATCGCCGTGCATCTGGTGGCGGCGCTGCATCGCCCTGACGCGCGCCTGCAACTCGCCGACACCGAAGGGCTTGGTCAGGTAGTCGTCGGCACCGGCATCGAGCGCGGCGATCTTGTCGGACTCGGCGCTGCGTGCGGACAACACGAGGATCGGCACCGCCGACCACGTTCGGAGCTCCCGGATCAGAGCGACACCATCACGATCGGGCAGGCCCAGGTCGACGACGACCAGCGTCGGGCCATCGCTCGCGACAATCTGCAACGCCTGGGCGACGGTACCTGCCTCGCGGCAGCGGCACCCTTCATCCTTGAGGGCATTGCAGATGAATCGCCGAATCTGCATTTCATCCTCGACGACCAGGGCAAGGGGGGAGGACTGGCTCATGGCGTCTCCTCTTCGATCGCCGGAGGCGGTCCGCTAGGCAGCGCAAAACGTACGCACGCACCGCTGGGGGTGTTTTCCGCCCGGATGCTGCCGCCGTGCGCGACGACGATCGCCTTGCAGATCGCAAGGCCGAGGCCGACACCGGGTACGCTCGATTCCTCGTTGCCGCGCACGAACAAGTCGAACATGGCGCTGAGGCGGTCGTTCGGGAACTTGCCACCCTCGTTGCACACGGCGACGTGGAGCCGCTCGCCATCGTGTCGTGCAGTAAGGTCGATGCGGGCCCCCGCCGGCGAGTACTTGAACGCGTTTTCGAGGAGATTGCAGATCACTCTTTCAACCAGCACGGCGTCGAAGAATACGAGGGGCAGGTCCTTGCCGAGATCGACCGTCACCTGTCGTCCCGGCCATGCACTTTCGACTAGGCGCAGGCTGCTGCCGACGACTTCCTCAAATGGTTGCCACTCACGTCGGAGGGCGGTATCGGTGCCCTGCAGGCGCGCCATGTCGAGCAGATCGGAAAGCAGGCGGTGCATTGCCTCCGCCTGGATGCGGATGACGTTCGCCATTTCGGCCAACTCGGCCGGGAGCTTGTGCCTTTGGAGGGCAAGGCTGTCGGCAAGCCCGACCAGTGTCGTCAGCGGCGTGCGCAGATCATGGGACAAGGAGGAAAGCACCGATGTGCGTAGCCTCTCTTCGGCGATCACCAGTTCTCCGCGCTTGGCGGCCTCGGCAAAACTCAGTCGTTCAAGTGCCAGCGCCGCGAGGGAGGCAAGCGCCTCGATGGCCTGCCGCCTTTCCCGTATGGCCTCCGTGTAGATCGTGCTCGACGTAATGGCGAGCACGCCCTGGATACTCGATGGTGCGCGCAACGGAAAGTAGTCCGTGGCCAGCCCGACACGTGCGAGATCGTAGGCCTCGATGATTTCGTTGCGCTCGAAGGCGGATTCCGCAAAGCTGCGTTCCATTTCACCGAGCCGGTGCGGCCCGCCGGGCTGCTCGGCAAGCAGGCCGGTTCCCCCGCTGACGAGCAGATGTCCGCCCATGCCCAGCCCGTCCAGACAGGTGCAAACGGCGGAAGTAACCTGGTCGAGGGTATGCGCACCGGCCATTTCGCGCGCCGCTTCATACAATTGACGTGTCTCCCGCTCGGCGGCGCGTGCCTGCTCGGCCTGTTCCGCGATGCGTGACGTCAGATGCGCTGTGGCCAGGCCGACGGCGAGCATGACGCCGAACGTGACCAGGTACTGGGCATCCGCAACGTCGAACGAAAGCTGTGGCGGTACGAAGAAGAAGTCAAACAGGGCGACGGCCAGAAATGAAGCGAGCAGGGCCGGCCCCCGGCCGAGGAACACCGCGACCAGAAAGACCGTGAGCAGGAACAGCATCACGATGTTGGCCAGGTCGAGAACCTGGTGCAAGGGCATGGCAATCGCAGTGGTCAGGCCACAGGCAATCACCGCAATCCCCAGGCGTGCGGTCCGGCGCTTCGGAGTCGAATTGGATGGCAGTTCGGTACCCATCGGTTCTGAGATCCCTTCCTTGCGGCCAGTTTGCTACGGACGGGGTAAACAGTGTGTATACGCGCCCTGGACTCAATCGCACCGACTACCCCTTGGGTCCGGCACCTGCGGCACAATGTTTGTAAGTCATTCGACCAGGGAGTTCCGCGATGAAATCGAGAACACGCTTCGTCGCTGCAGTCTTGACCCTTGCTGCCTGCGGATCGGTTGCGGGCCCCGCGGCGGTTGCGCAGCCTGTCGTGGCGAACTCGCCGACGTTCACGATGCAGCCGGTCGGCTGGGTGCGCAAGGCCGCGGGCCGAACCTACATCGAGATCGAGGCGCGCTATCGCCCGGCCATGCTCGGGCTGGACCAGTGGGCTCCGATCCAAGTGCTGTACTGGTTCGACCGCAATGACTCGCCGGAGAAGCGCGCGGTGCTGCAGGTCCATCCGCGCGGCAACCCGGACAACCCGCTGCGCGGTGTATTTGCCACACGCTCGCCCTTCCGGCCAAACCTCATTGCGCTGAGCGAGGTGCGCGTGATCGGCGTGCGCGACAACAAGATCGAGATCGACGGCATCGACGCTTTCGCCGATACGCCGGTACTCGATATCAAGCCCTGAGCAGGATCCTCGAGAACGTACGCTAGGCGCGCTGGATCAGCTCGATCTTGTAGCCGTCGGGGTCTTCGACGAACGCGATCACGCGCGTGCCGCCCTTCATCGGGCCGGCTTCGCGCGTGACCTTGCCGCCGCGTGCCTTGATTTCGGCGCAGGCGGCATAGGCGTCGTCCACGGCCAGCGCGATGTGGCCGTAGCCGGTGCCAATCTCGTACTTTTCCACGCCCCAGTTGTAGGTCAGCTCCAGCACGGCGCCGTCGGCTTCGTCCTGGTAGCCGACGAAGGCCAGCGTGAACTTTCCTTCCGGAAAGTCGTTCCGGCGCAGCAGGTGCATGCCGAGCACTTCGGTGTAGAAGGCCAGCGACCTGTCGAGGTTGCCGACACGGATCATGGTGTGCAGGATTCTCATGGGGGTGTCCTTCAGAAAATGGGCAGGGAGGCGGCGCGGCGCTTGAGCTCCGAGCGTGCGGCCTTCCACTCCGGATAGACGGAGCCGACCACGGACCAGAAGCGGCGGCTGTGGTTCATTTCCAGCAGGTGGGCGGTCTCGTGGGCGATCACGTAGTCGCAAAGGTGCGCCGGCAGATGGATCAGGCGCCAGTTGATGCGGATGCCGGTATCGCGGCTGCAGCTGCCCCAGCGCGTCCCCGCGGAGGACAGGCCGAGGCGGGGTACGGCGAGCTCGAGCCGCTCGGCGTAGTGCGCGAGGCGTGCCTCGAAGTGGGCCAGGGCGCGTCGCTGCAGGCCGCGCACCGCGAGCGCATTGAGGTCGGCTTGCGCCCGCGCTTCGAGCAGCAGCGTGTCGCCCACCCAGCGCACGCGATTGGCGCCCGGCAGCACGCGCACTTCGCCTTCGCCGTCGAGCAGGGGCAGCCGGATGCCGTCACGCACCGCCACGTGGCGCGGCTTCGTCGCGTGGGCCAGCTCGTCGAGCTTGCCCAGCACCCAGTCGCCATGGCTCGTGACGAAGCGTTCGATCTCGGTCCGCGAGGTTCCGCGCGGGGCGCTGATGCGCAGCCCGCGTTCGTCGATGGTCATGGCCAGCCGCCGCGTGCCCGTTCGCAGCCGGTATTCGACGATGCGGGCGCCGATCAGCAGGTGGCGCGAGCGCGCCTCCTGCGGCGGGTCGGGCAGACGAAAGAGCCGCAGCTGCTCGAGGAACATCAGCCGGTGGCGAGCGGCGTGCCGAACAGGTCGAAGCCGCCTTGCGCGGGGGGCAGGGCGGCGATGCCGCGGGCGATGGCCTGTTCGATCGCCGGCAGCGGCTGTTCGACGAGCCGCCAGTTGCAGCGCAGGGTGTCCGTGCCCTGGGCTTCGACCCAGTGTGCACGTGCGGCGAAGGACAGCGCGAGGCGCGGCGGCTGCCGACCCGCCGCCGCCGACTTCTGCTCGATCAGGCGCTGGAAGACGCGCACGGCTTCCTCGCGCAGCCAGGCCTCGGCGCGATCCTGCACCTGGCGCGGCGTGGCTTCCGGGGGCAGCGGCAGGATCAGCGCGCTGCCTTCGCGGCGTGCCTCCGCATCGGCGCTGCCCAGTGCGATGTACAACCGGTCGCCGAGGCAGGACAGTTCGGTGCCCTCCCGCCACGCGCGGCCGGACTCGGCTGCGTCGAGGCGCAGGGCCATCTGCGGATCGCGCCGGCGTGCCTTCATGACTGCGCAGTGTAGAGGTGCGGGCTGATGCGCGCCATCTCCGCCTCGATCCAGTCCTCGGCGCGCTGCAGTGCTTCGGCGGGAGACAGGCCCGCCGTGTCGATGGCGGGGCCGATGCTGACGGTGACCGTGCCGCTCTTCTTGAACAGGGCGTTGCGGCCCCAGAATTCGCCGGAGTTCAGTGCCACGGGCAGCACCGGCACGCCGGCCTCGACGGCCAGCAGGGCGCCTCCGGCCTTGTAGCGGTTCTTGCTGCCCGGCGGCGCGCGCGTGCCCTCGGGAAAGATCACCACCGTGTAACCCTTGCCGAGGCGGTCGCGGCCCTGGTCGACGAGGCTCTTCAGCGTCGCCTTGCTGACGCCGCGGTCGGTCTCGATCATGGGCGTCACGGCCAGCGCCCAGCCGAAGAAGGGCAGGTACTTGATCTCCTTCTTCCAGACGAAAACGCAGTCGGGGAAGACATCCTGCAGCATCAGCGTTTCCCAGGCCGACTGGTGCTTGGCAAGGACGACGACCGGGCGGTCCGGGATGTTGCCGGCGCCCTCCAGGCGATAGGGTATGCCGAGCAGGTGCTTGACCAGCCAGATGGCGAAATTGACCCAGGGCGCCACCGAGCGCCGCCGCCAGCGGTGCGGCAGCGGCCAGCAGAACAGCACGACGGCGAGGGTATACGGCGGCGTGACCAGGATCAGGATCAGCATGAACAGCAATGAACGCAGCGCTGCCATGTGATCGCCGAACTCAGGGGGCGATATGCGCCGCGGCGGCGGCGAGGTCGGTGAACACCAGTGTTTCGGCGGGCAGTTCCGGGTCGTCCACGGTCTTGCGTCCCTTGCCGGTGAGCACCAGCATCGGCTGCGCGCCGACCGCCAGTGCCGCCTGCAGGTCGCGCAGGCTGTCGCCCACGGCGGGCACCCCGGTGAGGTCGGCATTGAAGCGCGCGGCGATTTCGCGGAACATCCCCGGCCGCGGCTTGCGGCACTCGCAGTTGTCGGCGTTGGTGTGCGGGCAGAAGAAGATGGCGTCGATGCGTCCGCCGACCTGCGCCACGGCCTTGTGCATCTTCTCGTGGATGGCCATCAGCGTATCGGTCTCGAACAGGCGGCGACCGATGCCCGACTGATTGGTCGCCACCACCACGCGATAGCCCGCCTGATTGAGCCGGGCGATTGCCGCCAGGCTGCCGGGAATGGGCTTCCACTCCTCCGGCGACTTGATGTACTGGTCGGAGTCGTGGTTGATGACGCCGTCGCGGTCGAGGATGACGAGCTTCATGCGCCTATTTCACCCCGAAC
>CAYTFA010000010.1:0-13462 GCA_964436755.1 uncultured Rhodocyclaceae bacterium
GCTGGCCGGCGAAGGAGAGCGAGGAACCCCACTGGCCGGCGCCGGTTTCGGTGACGAGGCGCTTGGTGCCGGCGACCTTGTTCAGGTAGGCCTGGGGCACAGCGGAGTTGGGTTTGTGCGAGCCGGCGGGGGAGACGCCTTCGTACTTGTAGAAGATCTTGGCCGGCGTGCCCAGCATCTGCTCCAGGCGTTCGGCGCGGCACAGGGGGCTCGGGCGCCACAGCGCGTAGGCCTTGCGCACCTCCTCGGGAATCGGAATCCAGCGCTCGGCCGACATCTCCTGTTCCAGGATCGGACCGGGAAAGATGGCGAGCATCTGTTCGGGGCCGACCGGGTTGCCGTCCGGACCGAGGGGCGGGTAGGGCGGGTTCTTGAGGTCCGCCGCGACGTTGTACCAGTGGGTCGGGATTTCGCTTTCGTCAAGCAGGATGCGGGTCTGGCTCATTGTGTCGTGTCTCCTCGGTGGCGTTGTGGTTGCGGAATGGACCCTGCGGCTGCAGTGCGCGCATCAAAGGCCGCTGCGGGACCGGAACGGCCTTCGATCGCTGGAATCGGAGTTGCCAATACGGGATACTGTACACAGTATGCACAGCCGGGCGCCAAAGTCAATTGCCCGCCCAGGGTTTTTTTGTGAAGTACCGCACCCGGCTCGTGCGACGCGCGATGCGGCAGGCGCCGCCCACCGCGCTTTGCGGCAGAATTGCATCATAGCGTGCGCCAGCGGGCCGCGCCGGAACGGAGCGAGAAAGCATGCAGAGCATCGACGCCGAAGCGATCATCGCCGCCTTGCGCGAATGGCGCGCTGCCGGCAAGACCGCCGCGCTGGCGACCGTGGTGGCTACCTGGGGTTCCTCGCCGCGCCCGGAGGGCAGCCATCTTGCGATTGACGGCGAAGGGCATTTCATCGGCTCCGTGTCGGGCGGCTGCATCGAGGGGGCCGTGATTGAAGCGGCGCAGGATGTGATGCGCACGGGGACGCCCGCGCTGCTCGAATTCGGTGTCAGCGACGAACAGGCCTGGCAGGTCGGGCTCGCCTGCGGCGGGCGGGTGCAGGTCTTCGTCGAGGCTGTCGAATGAAGCGATTGATGCTGGAACGCATCGCCGATGCGCAGCGGCAGCGGCATGCGCTGCTTTGCATCACCCGCCTGGCCGACGGCGCCCAGTGCCTCGTCGATGCCAGCGGCCCTGCCGGCGACCTCGTACTCAGCGGCGATCAGGCGAGCGCGGCCGGGAGCCTCCTGGCTTCGGGCCGCAGCGGTCCGCTGCCAGGTGGCGAGGGCCTCTTCGCGCGCGCCTACGTACCCGCACCGCGCCTGCTGATCGTGGGTGCGGTGCACATCGCACAGGCCCTCGCCGGGATGGCGGCCACCGCGGGTTTCGAGGTGATCGTCATCGATCCACGCGGCGCCTTTGCTTCGCCGGCGCGCTTTCCCGGAGTGCAACTGGTTGACGCGTGGCCGGACGAGGCGCTGGCCACGCTGGGGCTCGACCGGGCCACGGCGCTCGTTGCCCTTTCGCACGATCCGAAGCTGGATGATCCCGCCCTGCAGCTGGCGCTGCCCAGCGAAGTGTTCTACATCGGTGCGCTCGGCAGCCGCCGCACGCACGAGAAGCGCGTCGCACGCCTCACCGAAGCGGGGCTGGGTGAGCTGATTCCCCGCATCCATTCACCGATTGGCCTGGACCTCGGCGGTCGTTCGCCGGCGGAGATCGCCGTATCCATCCTGGCCGAGATCATCCAGGTCCGCTACCAGGGGGCGCCCGCGTGATCTTCGGCGAGTTTCCCGTTGCCGAGGCCGAGGGGCTGCTGCTGGCCCACAGCCTGCGCATCGCGGGCACTACGCTGAAGAAGGGGAGCCGCATCACGGCGCAGCATGTCGCCGCGCTGCAGGCGGCCGGCGTAGCGTTCGTCCATGGTGCGCGCATGGAATCCGCCGATGTCGGCGAGGACGCGGCGGCTGCGGCCGTTGCAGCGGCCCTGGCGGGCCATGGCGTGCAGGTGCGCAAGGCGCACGCCGGGCGATGCAATCTGCATGCCGTGGAACGCGGACTGTTTTCTGTCGACTCGGCCGTGATCGACCGGCTCAACACGGTGCATGAAGCCATTGCCGTCGGCACCCTTCCGCCCGCGACCGCGGTGCGCGCCGGTGCCGTCGTGGCCACGGTGAAGGTCATTCCGCTCGCCGTGGACGCCGACGTGGTCCAGCGTTGCGTCGCCACGGCGACCCCGGGCGCGCTGCGCGTCCAGCCTTACGCACCGCGCCGAGCCGCGCTGATCGTGACCGAACGGGCAGGGGACCCGGACAAGAACTATGTAATGGCGGTAACAAGCAGCCGGCGCCGCATCGAGGATCTGGGCAGCCATCTTGGCCTCGTCCAGCGCTGCGCGCACAGTCGCGAAGCCGTGGCGCGCGCGATTCGCGAAGTGCTGGCGGCCGGCTGCAACCTGGTGATGCTGGCCGGGGCTACGGTGGTCAAGGATCGGGGCGATGTCATCCCTGCGGCGCTGGTCGATGCGGGCGGCGAGATCGAGCGCTTCGGCATGCCGGTCGAGCCGGGGAACATGCTCGTGCTGGGGCGGGCCGGTGCCGTTCCGGTGCTCGTGCTGCCCGGGTGCGCGCGGTCGCGCCGGCTCAACGGCCTCGACTGGGTTCTGCAGCGGCTGCTGGCCGGCCTGCCGGTCGGCGCCGCCGAAATCGGCGCGATGGGCGTCGGCGGTCTCATCCGTAGTGCGCCGGAGGCCGATGACGACGAGGCGGCGACCGAGCCGGAGGCGCAGCGTACAACGCCCGGGCGGCGCATTGCTGCGCTGGTTCTTGCTGCGGGCGCGAGCGCCCGCATGGGGACGACGAACAAGCTGCTGTGCGAGGTCGACGGCATACCCATGGTGAGGCGTGCGACCGGTGCGGCACTGGCGTCGCGTTGCGGCAGCGTGCGGGTGGTGACCGGGCACGATGCCGAGCAGGTGCGCGCGTGCCTGCGCGGACTCGACGTGACCCTGGTGCATAACCCGCGCCACGCCGAAGGCATGGCGACCTCGCTGCGCGCCGGGCTCATGATGCTGCCGGGCGACATCGATGCCGCCATCGTGGTGCTCGGCGACATGCCGCGCGTGGATGGTGCCCTCGTAGACCGGCTGATCGACGCCTGGGATCCGCGCGATCCGCACATCGTCGCGCCGCTGCGGGACGGACGTCGCGGCAACCCGATTCTGTGGCCGCGGGCCTACTTTGCCGAGATGGCCCAGGTGGAGGGCGACAAGGGTGCGCGCGATCTGCTGCAACGCCACGCCGCGAAGGTGCGCACCATTCCGTGGGACGACGATGCGATCTTCGTCGACGTCGATACGCCCGAAGCGCTGAGCGCCGTGGAGCGCAGATGAGCGCCACCTGCAAGGCTGAGTTCCCGCTGCTGTCCGCACAGCCGGACTTGCGCTACCTCGACAGCGCGGCCACCGCGCAGATCCATCGCACCGCCCTCGACGCGGTGGTGCGGCACGAAACCACGCAGCGCGCCAACGTCATGCGGGGTACCTACCGGCTCGCCGAAGCCGCGGATCGTGCCTACGAAGCTGCGCGCCGCTCGGTGGCCGGCTTTCTCAATGCCGCCAGCGCCGAAGAGGTCGTATTCACCAGCGGGGCGACGTCGGCGCTGAACCTGGTGGCGCATTCCTTCGGGCAGCGCCTGGGACCGGGCGACCGGATCGTGGCGAGCGTCGCCGAGCACCACAGCAACCTGCTTCCCTGGCACGTGCTGCGCCAGCGCCAGGGCGTCGATCTGGTGCTGATTCCGCTGGGCACCGACGGCCGCCTCGACCTGTCCCGCCTCGACGATCTGGTCGACGGCCGAACCCGGCTCGTCGCATTGACGCAGTGCTCGAATGTCACCGGCGCCATTACCGACGTGGCCGCCGTCGTGGCTGCGGCGCGCCGCGTCGGCGCCCGCGTCCTCCTCGACGGCGCGCAAGCGGTGCAGCACGGTCCGCAGGATGTGCAGGTGCTTGGCGTGGACTTCTATGCGTTCTCCGGCCACAAGGCCTTTGGTCCCGGCGGCGTCGGCGTGCTTTGGGCGCGCGCCGAAGTCCTGGCCGGGATGCCGCCCTTCCATGTCGGTGGCGGCATGGTCGGCGCCGTGACGGCCGAAGGCTTTACCTTGGCCGAGGTGCCGCGCCGGTTCGAAGCCGGCACTCCGCCGATCGCGCCGGCCGTGGGGCTCGCCGCGGCGCTGGACTGGATGCGCGGGCTCGACTGGCCGGCGCAGCGTGTCAGCGAGGCAGCGCTTTGTGCGCGCCTGCTGGACGGGCTGCGGCAGCTACCGGGCTTGCGCGTGCTGGGGCCGACCGACCTCGCGCACCGCGCCCCTATCGTGTCATTCGAAATCGCCGGTTTGCATCCGCACGACATCTGCCAGGTGCTCGACGGTCGCGGACTTGCCTTGCGCGGCGGCCACCATTGCGCGCAGCCGCTGCTCGCGGCACTGGGGACGGAGGCCTGCACCCGTGCCAGCTTCGCCCTCTACAACGACGAAGCCGACGTCGAAGCGCTGCTCGACGCGCTGCGCCACGCAATCCGGGTGCTGGCGTGAACGGGGTCGAGGCGCTCTACCAGCAGGCGATCAAGGACTGGGCCCGGGCCGACCATGGCCACGGTCGGCTCGATGCGCCGGCCGTCGAGGCCACCCTCGACAACCCGCTCTGCGGCGACCGTGTACATGTCGGTGTTCGCGTCGAAGCCGGGCTCATTGCCCGGTTTGCCCAGGAAACCCGCGGCTGCCTGCTGTGCAGGGCCGCCGCATCGCTGCTCGGACAGCGCGCGCCAGGGATGAGCGCCGCCCAGGTCGAAGAGGCTGCTGCTGCGCTTGCCGCCCTGCTGGCGTCTGGAACAGAACCGCCGGCGCATTGGGCAGAACTGGGGATGTTCGCGCCGGCACGCGGCCATCCAAGCCGCCACAAATGTGCCCTGCTGCCGTTCCGGGCCCTGCGCCAGGCATTCGATACGGCGAGTGCGACGCGGTGAAGTGCGATTGCCGGCAATCCGAAGTCCGAGCCCGGACATGATGGAGCGAATGAAATGAACGAGGAAATTCCCCGCCGCCGCGTGCATACGCGGCGCATCGAGTGTCGCGCCTTTCGCCGCGACGACGGGCTGTTCGAAATCGAGGCCGAGCTTTCCGACGAAAAGGGCCAGCAGGTGGACTTTCGCACGCGGCCGCCGGTGGAGCCAGGCCAGTTCATGCACCGCATGGGACTGACGCTGGTGATCGATGACGACTACACCATTCGCGAGGTACGAGCCTCCACGCGCACGGCCCCCTGGCCGGCCTGCGGCGGCACCGATGCCGATTACGGCAAGCTTGCCGGGCTGCGCATTGGCCCGGGTTTCTCGCAGCGGATGAAGGAACTGCTGGGCGGGGTGCGCGGCTGCACCCACCTGTCGGAGCTCGTTGCGCAGGCCGCCAATACCTACATGCAGGCCTCGTGGCCCGATCGCATCGCGCGGCAGATGGCGGCATCGACCGATCCGCGGCAGTGGCCGGACCGGAGCACCCTCGGCTTTGTCGACCACTGCCATGCCTGGCGGCGGGACGGCGAGACGCTGGCGCAGGAATACCCGGAACTCAGCGGCGAGCGCGACTGAGTTCGGCATGGTCTGGGCCGGATGCGGCCAAGCGGCCGCCGCTGTGTTATGTTTCCGGCCGATGCGCGTACCGACCCGGCTTCGTCGGTCCGCCAAGTTTTCAGGCCGTGCTCCCGCCTGCTGCAACGCCCTGCAACCCAGGGGGAGGGAGTCTGTCCATGCCGGAGTATGCCTTGCGCCAGGCCCGCATCGGGGAGCGACGCACCGACAAGCTGCCGGGAGATGCCGTGCCGCGACAACTTGAGTTTGCCGCCGATCTGGTCGGACAGCTCGTGGTGCCGACCTTCGCCCTCGATGCCGAGGGGCGTGTAATCCTGTGGAATCGCGCCTGTGAAACCCTGACCGGGATGCCGGCCCGGCGCGTGCTTGGCACGCGCGACCACTGGCGTGCCTTCTACGACGTCGAACGGCCCTGCCTCGCAGATCTGCTGCTCGAGGACAGGCTTGACGAAATTGACGCCTACTATCCCGTCCGCGACGAGGCGCGGGACATTGCCTTCGGTGTCCATACCGAGAACTGGTGCGTGATGCCGCTGCGGGGCACGCGGCTCTATCTCGAAATCGATGCCGGACCGATACGCGATGCCGACGGACGCGTGGTGGCAGTTGTCGAGACGCTGCGCGACATGACCGTTCGTCAAAGCGCCGAGGTCCGCCTGCGCGCCGTATTCGACCACTCGCCAGACATCGCTGCGATCACCGAACTGGCGACTGGCCGCTTTCTTCAGGTCAATGGCGCCTTTTCGCGCGTGATGGGATTCAGCGCCGAGGAGACGATAGGCCGCACGTCTTCCCAACTGGGTACCTGGGGGTCGGACCGGGAGCGCGACCTCTGGCTGAAGGCGCTTGCGGCGGGGGGGCGATTCGAAAACCGGGAGGTGATGTTCCGGCGCAAGAATGGCGAGGTGTTTCCGGCCCTGGCGTCGGTGGAGCCCTTGATCCTCGATGGCGTCGAAGTGCTGTTCACTTCGGCGCGGGACATCTCCGACCTGAAGCGCACCGAGGAGGCAGTGCGCCTCTTTGCGAACGTGTTCGAGAACAGCGGCGAAGGCATTCTGATTACCGACCGCGACAACCGGATCCTGGCGGTCAATCGGACGTTCACCCGGCTCACGGGCTATGCCATCGAGGACTTACGCGGCAAGGATCCGCACATCCTTGCATCGGGCCATACGCCGGTCGGGACCTATCAGGCCCTCTGGGAGTCCGTCTCCGAAAAGGGCTTCTGGCAGGGCGAATTGTGGGACCGGCGCAAGGATGGCAGCGAGTACCCCAAGTGGGCCGCCATATCGGCCATCCGTGACGAAAACGGCGAACTGACGAATTTCATTGCCAGCTTTACCGACATCAGCGAGCACAAGGCGGCAGCCGACCGCATCGAATACCTTGCGCACCACGACGGGCTGACCGGGCTATGCAACCGGGTCTGCCTGGAGGGCCGGCTGGCGCAGTCGCTCGCCGAAGCGCGCCGCGAAGGTGGCTGCCTGGCCGTGATGTTCATCGACCTGGATCGATTCAAGGTCATCAACGACGCACTTGGCCATCATGTTGGCGACCTGCTGCTGGTCGAAGTGGCGAACCGGCTGCGGGCCAGCGTGCGCGAGAGCGATATCGTCTCGCGCCTGAGCGGCGATGAGTTCGTCGTCGTCTCCACCAACCTGTCGTGCGCAGAAGATGGCGGGCTGGTCGCATCCAAGATACTGGCGACCTTGCAGGCACCCTACATGATCGAGGGGCGCCTGCTGCACTCGACGCCGAGCATGGGCATCGCGCTGTTTCCCGACAACGGCGGGGAATCCGACACCCTGATGCGATGTGCCGACGCGGCGATGTACTCGGCGAAGGAAAATGGCCGCAACGGCTTTCGCTTCTTCAGTCCGGCGATGACGGCGATTGCCACCGAGCGCCTGGAGTTGGAACGGGACCTGCGCGAGGCGCTCGGTGCCGGACAGTTCGAACTGCACTACCAGCCCCAGATTGCCACCGCGGACGACCGCGTCTGTGGTGTCGAGGCACTGCTGCGTTGGCGCCATCCGGAACGTGGGCCGGTTTCGCCCATGGTTTTCATTCCGGTGGCGGAAGAAACCGGCATCATCGAGTCGCTGGGGCTTTGGGTCCTTGACGAGGCCTGCCGACAACTGGCGGCCTGGCGACTGGAAGGCATTTGCGGCTTGCGCATGGCGGTGAATCTCTCCGCACAGCAGCTTCGGTCGCCTGACCTGATCGGAGAGGTGCGCGCCGCCCTGCGACGCCATGGCCTGGGGCGCGGCGACCTCGAGCTCGAAGTGACGGAATCGACCGCGATGGAAGATCCCGAGCGCGCGATCGGGCAGCTGAAGGCGCTGCGCGACCTCGGCGTCGACCTGGCGATCGATGATTTCGGAACCGGCTATTCCTCGCTGGCGTATCTCAAGCTGTTGCCGATCCAGACCCTGAAACTCGACCGCGCGTTCGTCAGCGACATCGAAAGCGACGAAAACGACGCCGCGATCAGTGCCGCCACCCTGGCGCTGGCCCACAGCCTCGGTTTGAAAGTGGTTGCCGAGGGCATCGAGACCGCGGGCCAGAGCGACTTCCTGCGCCGGCACGGCTGCGACGTGCTGCAGGGCTACCTCTACGGCCGGCCGGAGACCGCGGCGGCCCTGGCGGCCCGCTGGCGGACCGGCAGCCCGGCTACTTCGTCTTCGTGAAGTCCGGCGTACGCTTTTCCTTGAAGGCCGTGATGCCCTCGCGTGCGCTGTCGAGGCAGGCAGAGAGCCCGAAGGAGCGGTAGCCGACTTCCAGCGCTTCGGCGAAGCTCGCGGCAGCCGCCGCTTCCAGGATGGAGCGTTCCATCAGTTCGATGCACTCGCGGCTGAGGACCTGGCCGCTCGCGGCGCGCGCTTCGACGGGCTCGATGCTGATCGTCACCGGCGCGTCGCCGATCGGCCGGACCTTGCCCGCGAGCGCGCGCGCCCGGGCCACCGCCAAGTCGATCAACTGCGGATAGTCGTCGGCCAGCGCGTCGACGACGCCGAGTTCATGGGCGCGGGACGCCTTGAGCCGCTCCGCGGTGCGCAGCATGGCGTTGAAGGTCGATGCGGCGTGCGGCCAGCGGCGGTAGGGTACGGCCATCGCTCCGATGCCGTGCGTGATCCCCAGCGTCACCTCAGGCATCTGGATCCAGGCGCGGCGCAGGGCGACGATGCCGTGGCAGCGGCTGGCCAGTTCGAAGCCGCCGCCCAGGGCGATGCCGTTGAGCGCGGCGACCACCGGTTTCTTCATCTGGTCCAGATGCACCAGCAGGCGCGAACAGTCGCGCGCATACTGCGCCGACGCATCGGCATCGCCCAGCATGTCCACAAAGCGGCCGATGTCGCCCCCGGCGCAGAACGCCTTGGTGCCGTAGCCGGTGATGACGAAACCGGTCACGGCGGGGTCGTTCTCGTAGCGGCGGATGACCGACAGGATCTCGTTGTTCATGTCGTCGTGCAGGGCATTCATGGCCTCGGGCCGGCGCAGGGTGATCACCTTCACGTCGCCCAGGTCATCGACCAGGATGTGGCGCAGGAAGCCCTGGTAGGCGGCGAACGGGCGCGTCGGCATCGGCATGCCGGTGCGTTCCTCGCGCAGGCGGACTAGGGCGTCGCCGGCAGTGCGCTCGCCCAGGGTACGCATCAGTTCCAGTGGTCCGCTCTTGAAGCCGAGCGCGAGGCGGCAGCCGAGGTCGAGGTCGGCCGGGTCGCCGATCCGGCGGTCGACGATGTCGACGCTTTGCGAAAAGAGGATGCCGAGCAGGCGTTCGCGTACCGCCTTCGCCGTAGCCTTGGCGACTTCGACCCGCTTCCCGGGCGGGACCGTGACCCAGGTATCGACCGACTTGAAGATGGGGGCGGGATCGTAATGCCGGCCCTCCATCTCGGCCTGAAGTGTGTTGGTCTCGGTGATGATCGGGTTGCCGTGGGCCAGGTTGAGGACGAAGAATGGGCCGGCATGGACGAACTCGGAGGCGACGCTATCCACCTCGGCAGCGGTGGCGCGGTCGAGCAGCAGGGCGGATTCGTTGCACCAGTTGTCGAATATGCGATCGAGCATGAAGCAGGCCACGTCTGAGGTCAGCAGCGGCACCTTGCCGGTCATGCAGAAGGCCCAGCGCAAGTAATCGATCGTCGCCGGGTCGGCCTTCGGCCAGTCGATCACCTCGACGGCGGGGTTGCGCCAGGCGGGCGCGAAGAAATGCGTGACGGTGGCGCGTGCCGGGCGCTTCAACTCCGAGAAGATGTGCGCTGCGGGCAGCGAACTGGTATTCGAGGTGATCAGCGCATCGGCGCGGACCACGGCCTCGATCTGGGCGAAGATGCGGCGCTTCAGCGGCAGGTTCTCGGTGGCAGCCTCGATGACCCAGTCGGCGTCGGCGATGTCGGCATAGTCGAGGGTGCCGACCAGGTTCGAGGTCACGTCGGCGGCTTCGGCTTCGCCCATCTTGCCGCGCGCCACGGCCTTGCGCGCATACTCGCCGAACCGTGCCAGGGCCGCGTCGATGGCCTTGCGATTGACGTCGACGAGGTAGAGCTTGAGCCCGGGCAGGGCGCTCTTAAGGTAGTAGCCGATGTCGGGGCCAATGGTGCCGGCGCCGATGATGGCGACGACCCGGGGCAGCGCGCGGGAGGGAGTGGCGAGCAGCGGGTTGGCGTGGCGGGCGGTCATCTGGGATCCTTTGTATGCGGTATACAATCAATTATCCATCAATCGTGCCGGCGGCACAATCGGTCGAAACGGGGGCGGTCGGGCGGGGCAGCCGGGTCGGTGCGGTGCCGCCCGGGCCAACGGGAGGCCGTGTCAGGCCGGGGGCCGCTGGCCGATGTAGCGCGGGTTCTCGAAAAGCGAGGTGAAGCGCACCTGGCGCACCTCGGGGTGGTCCGGGACCAGGAAGATCACCGGCGTCAGCAGTTCCTCGAAGATGCCGCGCAGGCTGCGCGCGCCGACCTTGTACTCCATGGCCATGTCGGCGATCTGCTCGAAGACAAGGGGCTCGATCGCCAGTTCGACGCCGTCGTTCTCGAGGATCTGGCGGTACTGCCGATAGATCGAGTTGCGCGGCTCGGTCATGATGCGCACCATCATCTCGCGCGACAGCGCGGCAAGCGTGGCGATGATGGGCAGCCGCCCGGCAAACTCGGGGATCAGGCCGAACTGGAACAGGTCGGTCGGCTTGACGCGCGAATTGAGCCGGTCGAGCAGCTTCTGGTTGTCGGCCTCCGAGGTCGAAATGAAGCCAAAGGCCTTGGTCCGCTGCAGGATGGCCTCGAGGCTGACGAACGCCCCGCCGCAGATGAAGAGGATCTGCGTGGTGTCGATGTGGCGCGCATCGCGTATCTTCACCGGCGCGCCCTCCATGATCTTGAGCAGCGCGTGCTGTACGCCCTCGCCCGAGGTTCCGCGCACATGCCCTCCCTGCGCCGGATCGGCCTTCAGCTTGTCGATCTCGTCGATGAAGACGATGCCGCGCTGGGCGCGCTCGATGTCGCCGTCGGCGCGCTCGATGAGGCGCAGCAGGATGGCTTCGATCTCGTCGTTGACGTATTCGCTTTGCGCCAGGGATGTGGCGTTGGCGGTGACGAAGGGAACCTCCAGGACCTTGGCCAGCGTCTCGCACAGCAGGGTCTTGCCGCTCCCCGTCGGGCCGATCAGCAGCACGTTGCTCTTCACGATCTCGGCCTTCTCCGGCGCGGCGACCTCGATCTTGCGATAGTGCGTATATACCGCGACGGCAAGCTGGCGCTTGGCCTCGTCCTGGCCGATGACGTGCTGGTCGAGGTACTTGACGATCTGGCTGGGCGTGAGCTTCATGATCGGCCTAGGTTACCACTCCGGGCGCCCCGAGCCGTTCCCGCAGGCGGGTCTTGAGCACCTTTCCCGTATTGTTCTTGGGCAGGGCGTCGACCATCACGTAGCGCTTGGGCCGCTTGAAGCGGGCAATGTTGTCGAGGCACAGCGCGTCCAGCTCGGCCGTGTCCGGCGCAGCGCCGCGGGGAACGACGAAGGCAACGATGACTTCGCCCCATTCGGGGTCGGTCTGGCCGATCACGGAGACCTCGCTGACCGAGGGATGGCGCAGCAGCACTTCCTCGACCTCGCGCGGGTAGATGTTGGAGCCGCCGGAAATGATGACGTCCTTGCTGCGGTCGCGCAGCGTGAGGAAACCGTCGGCATCCAGGCTGCCGACGTCGCCCGTGTGCAGCCAGCCGCCTCGCAGCGTCTCCGCGCTGGCCGCCGGGTTGTCCCAGTAGCCGGCCATCACGCTGTCGCCGCGCACTAGGATCTCGCCGATTTCTCCCGTCGGCAGCGGACGGTCGGCGCCGTCGGCGACGACGACCTCGACATTGGCGAAGGCGTAACCCACGGAAGCCAGCCGTTCCAGGTAGCGCGGGTGTGTTCGGTCGGCATGGAAGGCGCGGCCAAGGCAGGTGATGGTCATCGGCGACTCGCCCTGGCCGTAGATCTGCACCAGGCGGTCGCCGAAGCGCGCCAGCGCCGCCTGGCAGTCCGCGACGTACATCGGCCCCCCGCCGTAAACGATGGTCTTGAGGCCGGCCAGGTCGGGCTCGGCCCGGCAATCGACAAGCCGCTTCACCATCGTGGGTGCGGCGAACATCGTGACGCCGCGGAAGGCGCGCCAGAGTTCGAAGACTTCGTCCGGCTCGAAGCCACCGGATTCGGGTACCACGTTGAGCCCGCCGCGGGCGACGTGCGGCAGCATGTAGAAACCCGAGCCGTGGGACATCGGCGCCGCATGGACGATTGCCTCGCCGGGTGCGATCGCATCGACGTCGGCGAAGTAGGCAAGCAGGGCGGCCATCAGGTTGCGCTGGGTCAGCGTCACCCCCTTGGGCCGGCCCGTGGTGCCACTGGTATAGAACAGCCAGGCCGGGTCGTGCGCCGCGCGCACGGCGACGGGGATGGCCACCTCATGATGCAGGTCGCGCCACGCTGCGCTGTCGATCTCGATGACTGCGCCTGCTTGCGCGACCGGCAGCCCGGCGAGCGACGCCGCCAGGTCGCGGGTGGCAAAGCACAGGCGTGCGCCGCTGTGGCCCAGGATGAATTCGAGTTCCTTCGGGTGCAGCTTGGCGTTGATCGGCACGGCGACGAGTCCGGCGTGCCAGCAGGCGAACATTGCCTCGACATACTCGGGACAGTTGCGCATGACGAGGCCAACGCGGTCGCCCGGCGCCAGTCGTGTCGCTAGGCCGGCCGCAAGCCGGGCGACGCGACTGGCCAGTTCGCCGTAATCCGCCACCATGGCCGCGCCTTGCGCGAGCGCCGGGCGGTCCGGGTAGAGGCGCGACGAGCGGACCAGCAGCTGGGCGATGTTGAGGCTCATGGCGCGGGGCGGGGCAGGCTCCGGGAAACGAGGGTGCGGGCAAAGGCGGCGAGGTAGAGCACGAAGCACAGTGCCCAGAGCAGGATGGAGGCGACGATCCAGGCCGTGGCCGTGCCCAGCGGTCCGGCGCCGACGCGCAACAGGGCGGCGAAGAACATGGAGGCCATCGCGATGCGCACTGCGGCCGGCACTTCGAGCGGGCGGCCGGTGTGGCGCAGGACGACGCGGGTCATCAGGCCCAGCATCATCATGCCCAGGCTGCCGACCGTAAACGCATGCAGCCACGCCGCTTCCGGAACCAGTCCGAACAGGTCGGCAGCGGCTTTCAGCAGAAGCGCAGCCAGCAGCCAGGCGAAGCCGAGGTGCATGGCCAGCAGCAGCGGCACGTCGGCCACGCGCCAGCCGCGCCAGCGGGCGCAGCGCCAGCCATGCAGCGCCGCGCTGGCCGCGGCGAGCAATCCGG